>PWQB01000111.1 GCA_003556955.1 Nostocaceae cyanobacterium CSSed10_463m | reverse complement strand
TATTTTAACGAATCAACTGGGGAGAACACTTTATGAATCTGGTTGAACTCCAGACCTGGCTAGATAATGCCACTTTTGCTGTATTATTTGTCACAATGTTGGTGTATTGGGGAGGGGCAGCTTTTCCCAATTTACCCGCACTGGCAACTTTGGGAACTGCGGGAATGGCGATCGCCAATTTGTGTATAGCTACCTTATTAGGGGCGCGATGGATAGAGGCTGGCTATTTTCCCCTAAGTAATCTCTATGAATCCCTATTTTTCTTGACTTGGGGTATTACCGCCGTGCATTTGTTTGCTGAGAATACTAGCCGTAGTCGCTTAGTAGGAGTTGTTACTGCACCTGTAGCAATGGGGATTACTGCTTTTGCTGCCCTGACTTTGCCATCAGAAATGCAATCAGCTGAACCTTTAGTACCTGCCCTCAAGTCTAATTGGCTGATGATGCACGTCAGTGTGATGATGTTAAGTTATGCCGCCTTGATGGTGGGATCACTACTAGCGATCGCCTTTCTGATTGTCACTCGTGGTCAAAACATCCAACTCCAAGGTAGTTCTGTGGGTAATGGCGGTTATCGCAATCACAGCTACCGCTTGAACAAAGCAGGTGAACTCATTTCTCCACCAGCCACCCCCTTGGCAGAAAATAATGGCTTTTCTCGTTTTGAAAGTAATAACAATGGCAAGGGTAACACTGCCGTTTTAAATTTAGTCCCGGCTACCGAGTTGCCCACCGTAGTCACTGCGAAGGAACTACTTTCTCCCGGCCAAGATGCTACACTCACACCACAGCGTCTTAGCCTAGCTGAAACCCTAGACAATATGAGTTATCGCGTGATTGGGCTAGGATTTCCCCTAATCACCATCGGCATTATTGCCGGTGCAGTTTGGGCGAATGAAGCTTGGGGTTCCTATTGGAGTTGGGACCCTAAAGAAACCTGGGCGTTAATTACTTGGTTAGTTTTTGCCGCCTACCTCCACGCACGGATTACACGGGGTTGGCAAGGTCGTCGCCCCGCAATTTTAGCCGCTAGTGGCTTTGTTGTGGTTTGGATTTGCTATTTGGGTGTGAATCTTTTAGGAAAAGGTTTGCATTCTTACGGTTGGTTTTTCTAAGCCTTCCACCATTAGCCCCTCCCCAGTCAGGAGGGGACAACAACCGATGCAAATTAAGAATTATAAGCAGTCACAACAAGTATTTCAATTTTGACTTTTACAGCTATTGTCAGGTAAATAGACCACGTGGTAGGGGCGCAAGGCCTTGCGCCCCTACGACAGATGTGGTTCAAATACATGAAAACTGCTATAACTTTTGACTTTTGCTATAGCTTCCCAGTCCCAGATGATAAAAATTATTCCCAATGGTATGGACTACCCTACACGCAAAAGTACATCGTACCATTCGCTCACGGCAATTATTTGAGCGCCATCAAAGGCTGTTAGTCGCTGTTTCTGGTGGTCAAGATTCACTGTGTTTAATGAAATTGCTGTTAGATTTACAACCTAAATGGGAATGGGATTTAGGTATTGCTCATTGTGACCATCGTTGGCGTACAGATTCTGAAGCTAATGCTGATCATGTAGAAAAATTAGCTCAAAGTTGGGGTGTATCTTTTTATTTAGCGACTGCGGAGAAACCTGTAAATAGTGAAGCTGCGGCACGTAATTGGCGGTATGAGGCTTTAAATGCGATCGCTCAAAGTCATAATTATCAGTATATTGTCACAGGACATACCTCCAGCGATCGCGCCGAAACTCTGCTTTACAACTTAATGCGCGGTACTGGTGCTGATGGGTTACAAGCATTAACTTGGCAAAGGCCACTAACTGCCGATATTTTCTTAGTGCGTCCGCTTTTAGAAATTACTCGTTCACAAACCGGGCAATTTTGTCAAGAGTTTAATCTCCCAATTTGGGAAGATTCCACCAATCAAGATGTTAAATATGCCCGCAACCGTATTCGCCAAGAGTTAATTCCGTATTTACAAACAAATTTTAACCCCAAAGTAGAATCCGCCTTAGCCCAAACGGCAGAACTACTGCAAGCCGAAGTAGAATATTTAGAACAAGCCGCCCAGGAATTGAGAGAAACAGCCACACAACTTGTAGAGACGCGATTTATCGCGTCTGAGGCTGGATTGAGGTTAAATCGTCGAGTGTTACAGAAAGCACCATTGGCGTTGCAACGTCGTGTCATGCGGCAAATCTTGCAACAAGTCCTGACTGACGCACCCAGTTTTGAACACATTGAAAAATTAACGGCCTTGATTACAGCGCCAAATCGGTCACAAACCGATCCATTTCCTGGTGGTGCGATCGCTCAAGTCCAAGGGGATTGGATCTGGCTAAGAAGCCAGCAACTCTGAGTTAGATATCAAATTTTGGATAGTGTGACGCATTTCATCAATAGCTTGGAGTTGATGCTCTCCAGTTTCTTCAACTTGAGCCACAGACTCTGCTATTTGTTCGATCTGATGTCGTAATCCGTCGAGACAATCCTGAATCGGACGTAATGTCTCTTGATAAAGATTCACACGACCCCAACATTCAGCTGTTTCTATTCGTAATGATAGTAAATTTGTTTCTATTTCCTGACATTCTTGTTGCTTTTCATTTTGCTCTTGGGTTTGATTGTCAATCATTCCTTGATCCATCTCAATGGCAGCGCGTATCTGCGAAATCTCATATTCTAACTTTTCCAATTCTTGCGACTGTTGTTGTCGCTGGGTTTTCATTTGTAACAAAACTGGCGCAAAGTCAATTTGGCTATCTCCTTCAGTCTGGGGAACAGTATGTCCTTGGCGGCGCAAAAGTATATTTTCATGTTGCTGAATCAATTGCTGCCGTTGTTGTAAATTGCGGCGTTGCCCTACCAAAGTCTCGTTTAACATTTGATATAAGTCTTTTTCGTCCGCCAGTTCGGTTTCCAAATTGGTTTTCTCTTCGCCGTCTGCTGTATCGATTTGATTTTGCAGTTTTTCGATAGTTTCTTGCTTATATGTCAGTTCTTGTTCCTGATCGTGGACAAAGCTAGAATCCATTTCTAACTTATACTTTAAATCTTGTATTACCTTTTGTAGTTCTTCTAAAGACATTCTTGTCAAAGCTGCTACATCAATTTGCTGGCTCAGTACTACATCACCAGAAGTTGCAGCTAAAGAGCGAATTTGTTGATGCAACATATCTTGCTGTTGCAACTGTTCCTTGATTATCTGTACATAATCTTCCTTACTAGCAAGAGTTACGGCATTCACTTTTAATTGAGCTTTTTGCTCTGCGAGAAAATCCCTTGCTTGTTGCCATGCCTGTTGGCGATCGCTTAGAGTTTGTGCTAATTTGTCAATTTCTGCTTGTTGTTGATTCGCTACAATTTTTTGTTGCTCTAATTTTTCCCAATGAGGGGTCAAAATAGCTTGCTGGCTTTCGACTAATTCCAAAGCCAGATGTAAGTGTTCCCTGACAATTCCCGTCGGTGCAACTCTATTAGACAAGCGCTCAAGTAACTCGCTCATCACCCGACTTTGCTCTGCATCTAAACCCTGACCTGGTGGAGAATCTCCTTGAGACTCCTCTAAGCGGCGTTGCTCACCCCGCAAATGTTCCCAAGCTCCCTCTAGTTCCTGATGCTTACGTTCAACGTCCGCCTGTAGTTGTAAAATTTGCTCGCGCTGAATTTCAACTTCTTCTTTGTTTGACTCTAGACGTTGAAATTCTGCCTCCATTTGTTGTAACTGTTCTAAACGAGCCTCCATATCCATTTCCCGGCGATTCATCTCTTGCGCCTGAAATGTTAGTGACTCCTTCCATTGGTCAATTTCATCCTCTTTGAGCTTCAACTTTTCCAATTGACGGGAAAAATTTTGCAAAATGTTAACTAATGGCCTTCCAGCTTCTTGAATCCTCTGCACTTGACGATGCGGATTTAATTCCACCAGTACCAATGCGCCATCATTTAATCTACTAGCGTCCTCAGCACTAATTGCGTCTTCCGACACAGTACTCCAATTCTGGTCGGTTCGCTGACACGCTAGCAGTTTCAGTTCGGTTTTAGCTCCACCACTGAGTAAGCCGCCTTTCTGCTTTTGTACTTCTGCTAAATACAGCACACCGTTTATCCTCTTGTGTACTTGATGTCTTTCTTGGGGAATATATCTGAGATAATACTGCTAATTGGTTTTAATTTTACCTAAATTTAGAAAATCAATACAGACAAAACTATTTTTAACTGTCAGATCCACACCTTGTTATTTATAGCAAAAATTTTGTGCCGCCTTTATATTTTGTCTTGAGGGCAGTGATGATGACTTCCGTGTTATCACTAGGTTTAAGGAAAACGATTACAAAAGTTTACAGAGTAAAGTTAAATAAATACCCTGATAGGGACTAGTTGTAAAGGAAATAAGATTTTTAGTACGTAATCTCCAATTCATCTGCTACAAAAGTAGAACCTTTCATGAAAAATTTAAACAGAAAACGCCACGGGAATCACCAGGAGAACTTTGAAGCTAAATGCAGGGAAATTTAAATGAAATTGATATTCGCAGTATCCTGCAATTGATTGAGTTAGGACAGCGAACTGGACAACTTTTGGTGGAAGCCTGCTTTCACAACAGCGACAAACTCACAAATCACGAGACAGCTAGACATCACCATTCTGGGAACAGTGACAAACAGTTTTGGTTTGTTTTCTTCCTGAACGGTCAAATTATTTACTGTCAACAAGGTGAGCCTAATTTGTCACGGATTGATGACTACTTACGTCATTACCGTATAGAGACGCGACTTGATGAACAGCAACTGGCTTCCCTAGGCGCACAAAATGCACCAGAGTATGGTTATCTCTGGGCATTGTTAGAACGGAATATTATTGACCCTAAGATAGGTCACAGTATTATTCACAGCTTAGTGAACGAGACGCTTTTTGACCTGCTGAGTTTACACCAGGGTAGTTTCATTTTTCGTCAGGGT
>PWQB01000665.1 GCA_003556955.1 Nostocaceae cyanobacterium CSSed10_463m | reverse complement strand
AGAAATAGTCAAACGCTTAGGGCGACATCCCAACAAAGCTGAACTGGGAATGTTTGGAGTCATGTAGTCTGAACATTGCTGCTACAAAAATTCCCGCCCATTACTCAAACAATTTCCCACCACAGGCCCCCGCATCTTAGTTGGCCCTGGTGAAAACGCTGGAGTTGTAGACATAGGCGACGGACGACAATTAGCATTTAAAATTGAATCTCATAACCACCCCTCAGCCGTTGAACCTTTCCAAGGTGCTGCTACTGGTGTGGGCGGGATTCTCAGAGATATCTTTACAATGGGGGCGCGTCCCATTGCTTTATTAAATTCTTTACGTTTCGGTGATTTAGACGACCCCAAAACCCAAAGATTGTTTACAGGTGTAGTAGCGGGAATTTCCCATTATGGTAATTGCGTTGGGGTTCCCACTGTGGGTGGTGAAGTCTACTTTGATAAAGCTTACTCCGGTAATCCCTTAGTCAACGTGATGGCACTGGGATTGATGGAAACGCCGGAAATTGTCAAATCGGGGGCTTCTGGATTCGGGAATCCGGTGCTATACGTTGGTTCTACCACCGGACGCGATGGTATGGGAGGGGCAAGTTTCGCTAGTGCAGAATTAAGTGATCAATCACTAGATAACCGTCCCGCCGTACAGGTAGGCGATCCCTTTATCGAAAAGTCTTTAATTGAAGCTTGTCTAGAAGCGTTTAAAACTGGTGCAGTTGTCGCCGCCCAAGATATGGGTGCTGCTGGTATCACCTGTTCAACATCAGAAATGGCGGCTAAAGGTGGTGTGGGGATTGAATTTGATTTAGATAAAATTCCGGTGCGGGAACTGGGAATGGTTCCCTATGAGTACCTGCTTTCGGAATCTCAAGAAAGAATGCTATTTGTTGCCCACAAGGGGCGGGAACAAGAGCTAATTGATATTTTTGAACGTTGGGGACTTCATGCTGTGGTTGCCGGGACGGTGATTGCTGAACCCATTGTGCGAATTTTATTCCAGGGTGAAATAGCCGCAGAAATTCCGGCTGAGGCTTTGGCAGAAAATACCCCCCTTTATGAACGGGAATTGTTGGCGGAAGCACCAGAATATGCCCGTGAAGCTTGGAAATGGTCGCCTGGTTCTTTGCCGAGTTGCACAACGTCTGGGATTGAAATTCAAGAGAAACTGCAATCTTGGGATGATATTCTGTTAACTTTGCTCGATACGCCAACTATCGCTTCTAAAAGTTGGGTATATCGTCAGTATGACCATCAAGTGCAGAATAATACTGTAATTTTACCAGGTGGTGCAGATGCGGCTGTGGTGCGGTTACGTCCGTTGGAAAAAAATCAAAATGAAACTTCAGAACCGGAAAGTTTTACAACAGGGGTAGCGGCGACTGTAGACTGTAATCCTCGTTATGTTTATCTTGACCCTTACGAGGGTGCTAAGGCAGTGGTGGCAGAAGCGGCTCGCAATCTTAGCTGTGTGGGTGCTGAACCTCTAGCAGTAACGGATAATCTCAATTTTGGCAGTCCAGAAAAACCCATTGGTTATTGGCAATTGGCTGAGGCTTGTCGAGGTTTGTCGGAAGGTTGTCTGGAATTGGCTACACCAGTTACAGGGGGGAATGTCTCTCTGTACAATGAAACTTTTGATTCTGAAGGTAATCCCCAACCGATTTATCCGACTCCGGTTGTGGGGATGGTGGGATTGATTCCTGATTTAAGCAAAATTTGCGGTCAAGGTTGGCAAGCTGTCGGTGATTTAATCTATCTTTTGGGTTTACCTCTGACATCCCCCATTAGTTTGGGTGCATCTGAGTATTTAGCTACTATCCACAAGACTGTGGCTGGTAAGCCGCCACGGGTAGATTTTGATTTGGAACGTCGTGTGCAGCAAGTTTGCCGTGACGGTATTCGTGCGGGTTGGATACGTTCCGCCCATGATTCGGCTGAGGGGGGAGTGGCTGTTGCTTTGGCTGAATCTTGCCTTTCTGGGAACTTAGGCGCGGAAATTCAAGTAGAAATTGCTGAAAATCAGTTAAATCGTCTGGATGAAGTGCTGTTTGGTGAGGGTGGGGCGAGAATTTTAGTTTCTGTTACATCATCAGAACAAAAAAATTGGGAATCCTACTTACAGGCGCATCTGGGAGAAAGTTGGCAGAAACTGGGGACAGTCGGTAATTCTGGCAGTTCTGACCCAGGTTTAGCAATTTTAACTTCTGATAACCAAACCTTAATCAAAGTTAGTATAGAACAAATGAGCGATCGCTATTTCCACGCGATCGCCAACCGTCTTGCTAACCCAACTAATACTCCCAATTAATTTTTCAAATCCCCCATACTAGGATAATTAACGTCTGTGAGCATAATTACGGTAATGTTTTAATAGATGGTTAACGATTCGTTAAGATTTGCCAACTATCCAGCGACATAATCCCAGTGACCAAATAATTACTAATTCGTAGTTCGTAATTAATTTAAGACCGGAATGTATAAGCACTCACTCAATTTATTGATTGATGGGGTCGCAGTTACGAATTACGAATTATCAATTACGGATTATTCTGACTTGACACCCAAACCAGGAGCAATAGCTAATGATTCCCATCCATTCCGTCACTTCGGATGAATACCCCAATCAGGAGACCAACCCAATTAATAGTCATGAACATCGACCAGACAAGCCAGAAGAAGCTTGTGGCGTTTTTGGCATCTACGCACCAGAAGCAGATGTTGCAAAAATGACCTACTTTGGATTGTATGCCCTCCAACATCGGGGTCAAGAATCAGCTGGTATTGCGACGTTTGAGGATGCAAAAGTACACCTGCATAAAGACATGGGTTTGGTGTCTCAAGTCTTTAATGAAGCGGTTTTGGAGCATTTGCCGGGAAATCTGGCTATTGGTCACACTCGTTATTCCACTACTGGTTCTAGTCGCAAAGATAATGCCCAGCCTGCTGTGGTGGAAACTCGACTGGGTTCATTGGCTCTAGCACATAATGGCAATTTAGTCAATACCCTACAATTACGCGAAGAGTTAGTCCAGACCAATGTAAGTTTAGTCACTACCACAGACTCAGAAATGATTGCGTTTGCGATCGCCGAAGCTGTGAACGGTGGTGCAGATTGGCTAGAAGGATCTATTCAAGCGTTTCATCGTTGCGAAGGCGCTTTTAGTTTAGTGCTGGGTACTCCCGTAGGCGTGATGGGTGTCCGCGACACCAATGGTATCCGCCCCTTAGTAATTGGGACTTTACCTGGTAATCCAGTTCGTTACGTCTTGGCTTCGGAAACTTGTGGTTTAGATATCATTGGAGCCGAATATTTACGAGATGTGGAACCAGGCGAGTTAGTTTGGATCACTGAAGCCGGTTTAGCTTCCTATCATTGGAGTCAAAAACCTGAGCGCAAGTTGTGTATCTTTGAGATGATTTACTTTGCTCGTCCCGATAGCATCATGCACAACGAAAGTTTGTACACCTATCGCATGAGGTTAGGGCGACGCATAGCGGCAGAATCGGCTGTAGATGCTGATATTGTCTTTGGTGTTCCTGATTCGGGAATCCCTGCGGCTATTGGCTTTTCTCAAGCCTCTGGTGTCCCTTACATGGAAGGATTGATTAAAAATCGCTATGTGGGGCGCACTTTTATTCAGCCTACACAATCCATGCGCGAAACTGGGATTCGGATGAAACTCAACCCCCTCAAAGATGTGCTGGTGGGTAAACGCGTGATTATTGTAGATGATTCCATTGTTAGGGGTACAACAAGCCGGAAGTTGGTTAAAGCCTTGCGTGAAGCAGGTGCAGCCGAAGTACACATGAGAATTTCTTCTCCCCCAGTCACACATCCCTGTTTTTACGGTATTGATACCGATAGTCAGGATCATTTGATTGCTGCTACTAAGTCAGTGGCAGAAATTGCCGAGCAGTTGGAAGTAGATAGTCTTGCTTATCTCAGTTGGGAAGGAATGTTAGAAGCAACGCAGGAAGATACTAATAGTTTCTGTTCGGCTTGTTTCACTGGGGATTATCCTGTAGCTATCCCTGAACAAGTCAAGCGTTCTAAGCTGATATTGGAAAAAGTTGTGGTTTAGGGAATTAGAAAAATCTCAAAATTGAACTAGACATTATTATGGGGCGGGCAGAATGTCCGCCCCTCATTTATTTGGGTTTTGCATAAAGCCTAAATTCAACCTACGAATTTTTTTTGATAGTAATAAAAAGGCTCTATAAGAGTTTTTGGCTCACTAAGTGTAATCGAGTAATATTGACTTAGATGATGCGTAAGCTTTCAGGCAGACTGAATATCATCTCCGGGTGTTAAAAACTAAAAAATGGTGAGGTATCAGTATGTCGTTCCAGCGCATTAACCGTTCCAGTCCAAAAAATAGTGACCCATCCTCACGTCCTTCTATATTCGCACCTCGTACTTTCTCTGCCCCAAAAGTTCAACGAGAAGCAACACCAGAAGAACTCGAAAACCAGGCTTTTGAGCAGGAGAAGTTGGAAGTCCAGGGACTACAAATGAAGGAAAAGCAAGGACAAATCACAAGTGAGGAGTCAGAAAAATTAATTGTGCTGCAAGCGAAAACGGATAGCTTTTTGCAAAAAAAGATGGCAGAAATCAAAGGACAGCCGAATATATTAGAAATTCTCAGAAATAATCCTCAGCCTGCACAAAAAAATCAACCTTTACAACCTCTTCAACCCAAGTTAACTGTTGCTCAACCAATGGGGCAAACTTTTCTCAACAGATCATCCGTTCATCACGAGAAGATTGGGCAGCAGCTACCAAAACAAGAAGAACAACCAAAACAAATTCAAAGGTCAACAGATTTCATACAGATAATTCAACGGCAAGATGAATTAACGGCGCATGAGTTGACTCATGTGGTACAGCAGAAGGGAATTTTGCAGTGTCAAACAACAATGCCGTCGGGTGGAGATCCCGAATGTCCTAGCCTTCTGGAACAAATTCGCCGTT
>PWQB01000155.1 GCA_003556955.1 Nostocaceae cyanobacterium CSSed10_463m | reverse complement strand
AAGCTACCAAAACACAGTAGTCATTAGTAATTGGTCAGCATTCTGCACTATTGACAACTGAGGCAGAACTGAGCTTCTCACGCAGCAGGCGGCGAATTATTACCTCTAGATCCTCAATCATGTAAGGTTTACTGATGTAGTCATCAAAGCCAGCCGAAAGTAGACGTTCTCGATCCTCTTTACTAGCTAAAGCCGTAACTGCGATCACTGGAATTTCAGCAGTTAGCGGTTCTTGTTTGAGGTAATGCACAACCTCAGTACCACTAAGACCTGGTAATAAAATATCTAACATGATCAGGTCTGGCTGATATTCTTTGGCAACTAGTAACGTAGTGGAACTATCACTTTGACAAATATATCTACAGCCAAGTGACTCAAGGGCATAGCCTATCAGCAGTAGACTATCATCATGATCTTCCACTACCAAGATTAACGGCTGCTGAGAGTTTTGCTTCTTTTCATCACTCATGAATGAATGTGCCAGATACATCTCTTCTCCAGAAGATTGAATTGGAATTTATCTATCGTCTTGCTTGAGATAATAACCCAGACATCCCGCAAGGTTAACATGGAGCCAATGGGAGACTAGCTCAGGTTTTGCTTGTGCCTATTTCATGGTTATTACCTAGTTAAAAAAACATAGTGAAACAGAAACTTCAAAGCTATGGTTTAGCAAGTACCTCTTGATTATAAGCAAAAATACAGAATATTCTTCGCTCACTTTATAATAACTCGATATAAATATTTTAGTTGAATGTAATAACTTCAGTGATACTAATTTCCGTAGCATCAAAGATACATAATTATCAGTAGACTTTGAGCAATACTACCTCTCAATCCTCGCTAAGACTGGTTTTTTAAGTTTATATAGGAATCCGGTTTGGTTTCTGGATTTACTCGTAGAGGTAGGGAACAGGGAAGAAGGAATCAAGGTATAGGTCGTTTTGTATGGCTTACGCCACGCAAGCTATCAAAATTCAAATAGGAATCCTATATCTCATTTTAACCATTCTCCCAATTTCTACTTGAGTGTGAGGCTCAATACCTTTCGATTAAGGGATGTAGAGACGTTCCAGGGAACCTATGTACAAGGGTTTTCGGCTCACGAATTTGCTTCACCGAGCAGTATTGCTTCAGGATCAACCGTTCACTTGACTTTTTGTATTACAAATGTAATATATAAGATGTCAGCACTCAAAAAATATCAATTTTAAAATATTCCCAGATTCACACAAAATCAAGCGACTCCTGCTGAATATTTGCAAAAATATGGAATTTGATTATTTAAGAAACAACGAAAGCAATCCTAATAATAACCGTCAAAGTTTACTGACTAGCGGTTGGCGACCATTTCATAGAGAGTTAGACTGGGAATTTTTAGGTCAACTATTGCACAACGACACACGAGAATTTACTCAAAAAACTTTTAGTTTGGTGAGCAGTTTTGCTGAAGTTTTGGGACGCAAGAATTATGCTTGGTGGGCTAATTTACTGAATGTTGTATCCGACAGTACACGCTATGAAATAGAGAAATTTTGGCACTATATCACACCTGACCCACAATCACCTGATCATCGATACAAAGATATTTTAAGTACAGAGACACCTATTGTACAATTTGTCAGTCGTAGTAGCATTCCTATTGATTATGTTCTCAATCGCTTGCAAGAAATCACTGTTTTACGAGTTTTACAAATATTAGATTGTCCTGATATTATTACCCAATATTATTTAGAAAGAGACTTCTATTTCCCTGTGGAGAAATTTGTGAGTTGGGAACGGCTAGAAGTTATTAATACAGTTTATGCTTATTGGTCAAAGTATGATACTTGGCTACAAATTGAGTCATACGAACGGGGACGACGTTATTATACTTTAATGTCAACGAATATCTCACCACTAATTAATAAAGCAACTTATGATTTAGCTGTGATGCTGAGTGGATATCAAAGTCGTGTAGGTAAGGTTCATAGTCAATATCCGATTCGGAGTTTTCCCGCCGATATTCAAAATTTTACCGATACAGTACAACAAGCAATTCTGACTCAGAATCAGTTAGCTATTGTAGTACACGGTGAACCGGGTACAGGTAAAACGGTATGGACACAGGCTGTAGCTAAGGAAATTATTGTCCCTCTAGGTTATGTAATTTTTATTTTAGATCATGATGCGATCGCTAACTTTGTGCCACCCAATTATTTAGAGCGGATTTGCATTATCATCAATGAGGCTGATAATTTGGCTCAAAATCGGGCTTCTGAAGTGGCTCAATCTAATAATAAAACTGAACATATTCTCAGTTTGTTAGATGGTACTCTTTATCAAAGTATAATTGATGATTCTGGTATTCAACTCAAGCAAAGATTAGTTGTTTTGATGACTTGCAATACTACTGAAAGGTTAGACCCGGCTATATTACGCAAAGGTCGAGTTGATTTGATGTATGAGTTTACTGAGAAATTTGTTTAGTTTATTTTGCGATGAAAGACTTTAAAAGCAGTTATTTGGGGTTTTTGCTAAAATTAGTTACATAACTTAATAGTTTGCATCCCTTTCGGATATTTATCTCCGTATGACTCCTACAAAAACTATTTTCCCGTCGCATCCAGAAAAAGTGACTCGCTTATGTTCTCACGTCGAACTCAATGAAAATAAGTTAAGTCATCAACCGGGTAGTTTGTTAGGAAATATTGCGCTAATTGCCGGCACAACGGTTGGGGCTGGTATTTTGGCATTACCTGCGGTCACTCTACCATCTGGTGTTGTGCCATCTACAGTGTTGTTAATTGCTGTGTGGCTGTACACGGTCATTTCTGGTCTGTTGCTGGCAGAAGTTTGTGTAAATGCTATGCGTCTAGAAGGGCGTTTGAGTGTTGGTTTGTTGGCGATGGTTGAGGGAACTTTGGGGTTTGTAGGGGCGCGTATTGCTGGTTTGGCGTATCTGTTTTTACATTACGCTTTGCTGGTGGCTTACATGACTCAAGGGGGAAACATCTTAGTTTCAGGAATTTCTCAGGTGTGGGGACTAGAAAATATTCCGCCTGCTTGGGTGGGGACAATTATTTTCACCTTGTTATTTGGTGGGATGATGTACCTGGGGCGACAAAAATTAATTGAGAAACTCAACAGCGTTTTTGTGGCTATTGTGATTACTTCTTTTCTGGGACTATTGTTTCTGGGAGGAGGACAGGTTAAAAGTGTGCAACTGTTTACTCACAACTGGACAGCTTTGGGAAGTGCTGTATCGGTGATGTTGGTGGCGCTGTTTTTCCATAATGTTGTCCCTGTGGTTGTGAATCAGTTAGAAGGAGATATCCCCAAAATTCGCCAGTCGATTATTATTGGTTCTTTGATTCCTTTAATCATGTTCTTGCTGTGGAATGCGGTAATTTTAGGTAGTATTAGTCCTGATATCATCCAAAGCACAGGTGATTTTGACCCACTGCAAATCCTGCGGGCTGGTGGTGGTGGGGAATGGTTGGGCATCTTATTATCTATTTTCTCAGAGTTTGCGATCGCCACCTCATTTATTGGTTTTGTCTACGGGTTGCTAGATTTCTTCAAAGATATTTTCCCAGTTACACAGAATAAACCTTTTAATCGTCTCCCGCTTTATTCTCTAATTCTGTTACCTCCCATGAGTTTGGGCGCAATTAATCCCAGCATTTTCTTTAGTGCTTTAGATTTTGCGGGAACCTTTAGCATTTCTGTTTTAGGCGGGATCATTCCAGCATTAATGACTTGGAAGCAACGCCAAGAAACACAGTTAAATAGGATGAATCAACCACTTGTTCCTGGTGGTAAAGTGACATTGATGATCATGATAGCAATTGCTTCTGTATTGATTATCAAACAAATACTGTTTATGAGTGGACATAATTAATCTAAGTCAGTGATTAATCCTTTTTCTTGGAGTGCATAAAGTTTAGAACGTTGTTCAAAATAGGCTGTAGTTGCCGCAGATTCTGATGCAATTAAACGTTGAATAACTTCATTTGGTTGGGGGATTTGGGGATGGTCAATATGTACATAATCCATCACATTCAGGCGATACCAATGAGCAACACTAGGATGAAGTCGTAACTTTTCCCGAATGCGGTCGGCTACGACAAAGTTGGCTTGGCTAAATAATTTGTGCCAGTAATCACGAGGTCGCAAATTAATATGACCGTGTGCTTCTTGACCGGGAACCCCAGCAGAAAATACTACAACTGGAGCAACTTTAGTCAGCCAATGGGCGATAGTAGGCGAAATTTCTGGTTCTAAATGTTCCGCCACTTCTAAAGATAATGCTAAATCAAAAGATTTGTCTGTAAATAAGTTAGCGATCGCATCAGCATGATTAAGATTGAGAGAATGAAACTCTACTGGCAAATCTGCAAAATCTGGTTGAGAAAAACCATCAACAGCTGTAACTTTTACCCCTAGTTTTGCTATTTCCCGACTTAAGTGACCGGGACCACAACCAAATTCTACTAATGTTTTTGGTTGATAAATTTCTACAATTGTCGCAGCTAGTGTGTGGTAATCTGTCTCAAAAAACCAACTCTTAAAATAGTCTGAAGGGTAAGAGACAGTATTATTAGTCATGTGATTTTTTCCCAGCTAGGTATATGCAGTGATGATTACTCGCCAATTTTACCAGACTGTGCGATTTATCCAACACTTGGCTGATAACTTTTACAATCCTGGTCAGTAGGTCAACATAATTAAACATAAAACCTTGACAATATAGATCCCCGACTTCTCTAAGAAATCGGGGATCTGGGTATTAAGTTTTTTAAGTTTGAGCTACTTATCTTCAACTATTCAAAATCAATGACAAGCCTATAGAATCAGCTTTCCGACTTTTGACTTTTGACTTCACGGCAGGATTAAGTATAGCACTACGCATACACGTGAGGATATTGTTGATTGCCCAAAGCCTTGATGTACGGGCGGGTTTACTAAGGATTTCGACGAACCACAGACTGACTCTT
>PWQB01000670.1 GCA_003556955.1 Nostocaceae cyanobacterium CSSed10_463m | reverse complement strand
GGATCTGCTAGTTTAGCCACATCTCGCACCCCAGCGATCGCATCTCTTAATTTATGTTCATCTAACTGCAAGCGTTTATACAGTGGTTTGGCAATACCTTCAGCAGATGCGGCTTCGCAATCGGCGATATTTGCTTGCAAAATCTCATCCTTAGCTGATTCTAAAGCTTGGGCGATCGCCTCTAAGGCTTGATTTTTCGCTTCAGTGTCCAGAAGTGCCAATTTACTCGCAGCTTGGCGAGTTTGTTGGGCGATCGCAATTAATCCAGAAGTATCTTTAATTATAGTCATATCACAAAACTGAGCTTTTTCTCATCCTACCAAGCTTAGAATCTGAATTAAATAACATCTTGATCTCCCCTCTCCTTACTTTCGCGTAGCGTCTCCCTTTGGGAGAAGGAGAGGGGCTGGGGGTGAGGTTCTCAATATTATACTTGTTAAGTTTCCGTAATTATGATGTCAACCCATGTCTTAACCACCTTGACGATTTTCTGGCGAGTACGGAACACCTAAGCCCTGGGGGGGTCTAGATTTACCAGCTAATCCCAGTAATGCTAATAAAGCGATCGCATAGGGTAACATGGCGAGAAACTGATAGGGAATGTTCACACCCAGGGCTTGAATTCGTAACTGTAAAGCTTCTGTCGCCCCAAATAACAAACACGCCAGAGTACTACCTACAGGATGCCATCTACCAAAAATTAAAGCGGCGATCGCAATAAATCCTTTCCCTGCACTCATATTTTCGGCAAAAAATTGTATTTGTACTAAAGTCAGATAAGCACCTCCTAAACTAGCAAGACAGCCACTGAGGATGACCGCCCCATATCGCACCTTTGAGACTGCAACCCCAGTCGTTGCAGCAGCTTGGGGATATTCACCTACCGCCCGTAAAGTCAACCCAAAGCTAGTGTGAAATAAAATACAGTAACTTGCAGCGACTATAATTATTAGTAAATATACGAGAACATCTTGCTGAAACAATATAGATCCCAGTAGAGGTATATTCGCCAAACCAGAAATGACTAAAGGCTCAATTCCTGCTAATCTTTGAGTGCTACCACCATCAAATACTAACCGTGCTAAAAACGATGTTACCCCGGCAGTTACGAGATTAATCGCTAAACCTGATACTAATTGATTGACGTATAAACTTACGCATAGAAAAGCGTGGAGTAAACCGACTAATCCCCCAGCAATTAACGCACAGAGAATTCCTAGCCAAGGATTACCCGTGTAGAAAGTAGCGACAGCACTAGTAAAAGCACCAGTAAGCAACATTCCTTCTAAGGCAATATTTAGCACTCCTGAGCGTTAAGAGTACATCCCCCCAAGGGCTGCATAAGCTAGGGGTACGGCTAAACGCAGACTAGCAATTAAGTAGTCAGAGAAAAAGTTAAGATTATCCATAGTTTTTATATTGAAACGCAAAGGAACGCTGAGGAAAGCGCAAAGTATCGCCAAGAAATCTCCGCGTACCTCTGCGTTAAACCTTAGCGTTCCTTTGCGTTTTTAGTTGTCTTTCAATGGCGAGGCTGATAGCAATAAATAATACTGTTAATCCTTGAATAGCGTAAACGACAGTTACAGGTACGCCAGCACTACGTTGCATCACATTAGCACCACTACGTAAGGCGGCAAAGAATAAAGAAGTTAACACTACACCGCTAATACTACCGCGACTTAAAAAGGCGATCGCAATAGCATCAAATCCATAACCTGGGGATACCTGTTCAAATAAGCGGAACTTCAACCCCATGACTTCAGATGCACCTGCTAACCCCGCTAAACCACCGGCTAACGACATAACTAGCATGATCGTATTTTTCACAGAGATGCGGGCGTAATGGGCGGCTGTGGGGTTAAAACCAACGGCGGTAATTTGGTATCCTAGAGGCGATCGCACTAATAACACCGATAATAATCCGGCGGCGAGTAGTGCTAATAAAATGCCAGCATGGGCTAAACTTTGGGGTAAGATAATCGGCAACTGTGCAGATTTGGCAATCAATGGGGAATAAGGACTAGGTGCGCCTGGTGCTTGTAAGGGGTTCTGCACTAAGTAGCTAATAAAATACACGGCGATGTAATTTAGTAATAGGGTAGTGATGACTTCGTTAACTCCCCGCATAGCTTTGAGATAACCAGGAATCCAACCCCAAACCGCACCAAAGCCAAAGCCAGCCACAAGTGCAAGGGGAATGTGTATAATAGCGGGTAATCCTGGTACATATAAACCGATTAAAGTGCTACCCAATGCGCCGAGGTAAATTTGTCCTTCACCACCGATATTAAATTGACCCGCCCGCAATGCGACCAAGACACCTAAACTGGTAAATAATAAGGGTGTCATTTTAGTTAGGGTATTGCCAAGCCCAAAATAAGTAGTGAGAGATTCTTGAAATAAAGCTGTGTAGGCGGTGATAGGATTTGCCCCAGCCATTAATATGAGAATAGCACCGACAATCAGGGCAGAGGCGATCGCCATTAGCGGTGCTAGAATTGGTAGCAGGATTTGAAAGCGTTTATTTCTAATCATGATGCAATGATTGCCACCCCTCAACCTCAAAAAATGAGTATCGACCAATATCTTGCATGGGAACCATTACAAGATTGTCGCTATGAATATGTGAATGGCGAAATTTTCGCTATGACTGGCGGTACAATTGCTCATAATGATATTGCTTTAAATTTCTACAGAGCATTGTATCCCCATCTACGCACTAGAGGTTGTCGCATCAACGTTGCCGATGTCAAAGTACAAGTTAATACACAAAGCCCATACTTTTATCCTGATGTGGTGATTAGTTGTGATCCCAGAGATTTAAATGCACGCAAATTTATTCAGTATCCCAAAATAATTGTCGAAGTGCTTTCTCCTGGAACAGAAGCTAAAGATAGAGGAGGAAAGTTTGCTTTTTATCGCACTATGCCCAGTTTGCAAGAATATATCATAATTGAATCTGAGAAAATCGGAGTAGAGTTTTATCGTCGAGGAGAAGGCCGAATGTGGCTGTATTCCCCTTATACAATTGGTGATAATATTACTATAGAAAGTGTAGATTTTAGTTGTGCAATTGATTTGATTTATGAAGGCGTAAGTTGGGATATATAGCAAAGTGCTGAGTGCTGAGTGCTGAGTGCTGAGTGGGGAGAGTGCTGAGTGTTGAGTAAATAATCCAACTATTGCAAAAATCACTATTACGAATTACGAATTACGTTCGCGTAGCGTTTCCGCAGGAAATATTACGAATTACGAATTATCCTCTGGGTGTCCCTTCAGCCATCAATAAACCAATTTCTTCAATCGTTGCTGTCTGTGCGTCCAAAATAGCGACAAACTCACCTCTGTAGATTACAGCAATGCGATCGCTCATCGCCATTACTTCTTCTAACTCAGTAGAAATATACAATATTCCAGCACCGCGATCGCGTTCTGCTAATAATCGAGAATGAACTACACTTGTCGCCCCTACATCTAAACCTCGTGTAGGTTGCATAGCTATAATTAAATCAGGTTCTCCCGCCAATTCCCTGGCTAAAACTACCTTTTGTTGATTTCCCCCCGATAGTTGACTCACCTGGATATCTTCCCCAGTCGCCCGAATATCAAACTCTTGCATTGCAACTTGGGCATAATTTTTGATTGCTAGTGGTTGGAATAAAAAATGTCGGCAAAATGGTGATTTTTTACAAGCTTTTAAAATCAAGTTTTGGGCAATGCTAAACTGTAACACTAAACCCATCTTTTGCCTATCTTCTGGGATGTACCCGATTTTCTCCCAGGTACAAGAGGGATTAAATTCAATCTTACCTTTATTGATACTTCTTAAGCCAGCGATCGCATCAGCTAATTCTCGCTGTCCATTACCATCTACACCAGCAATTCCCAAAATTTCCCCAGCTTGCAATTGCAATGAAAGATTCCGAATAGCAGGAACACCCCGATCATCTGCAACTTCTAAAGTTTGGACTGATAATATCACCTTTCCCGGCACAAATGCCGATTTATTCACTTGTAAAGCGACTTCTCGCCCGACCATTAATTGGGCTAATTGCTGTGGAGTAGCTTGTTGAGTGTTTGTTGTTGCAATTACCTGACCTCGCCGCAACACTGTAACTGTATCGCAGAGATTAATCACTTCTTCTAACTTGTGACTAATAAAAATAATCGTGTTACCAGATGCCGCTAATTGTCGTAAAATATGAATTAGTGATATTACTTCAGTTGGTGTCAGAACTGCTGTTGGTTCATCGAGAATTAATAGTTTAGCTTGACGATATAAAACCTTGAGAATTTCTACTCTTTGTTGTGTTCCCACAGGTAAATCTTCTACTTTGGCTGTAGGGTCAATTTCTAACCCATAAGCCTGTGATAAAGCGGCAATTTCTTGTTGTTTTCGCCGCAAATTTAAACGCCAACTATTTTCTCTACCTAAAATAATATTTTCGGTAACAGTTAACTGAGGTACAAGCATGAAATGTTGATAAATCATGCCTATACCGAGTTTTATCGCCTCATTTGGCGAAGTAATTTTTACTGGCTTATTCTGGAGATAAATTTGCCCTGTATCAGGTTGATAAACACCACTGAGAATATTCATTAAAGTGGTCTTACCTGCGCCATTCTCGCCTAAAATCCCATGAATTTTCCCAGCATCTACACTCAAGCTAATATGGTCATTAGCAACAAATGAGTTAAAACTTTTAGTAATATTTTCTAACCGCAAATTCATTGGTCTTCAAGCTTTTTTGACACAGCGTGTATCTTTTCCAGCTTCTTGACAACGTGCAAAAGTAATTTTTTGGTCGGCAATTTCTTGTTTAACTTGTAAAGCATTTTGTTGTATAGCTTCCGGGACATTTACCCCAAATTTACCTAAAGATAATATATCTGGTCGTTCTAAACCGATAGTATATATCTGTCCTTGGAGTTGTTTTTCTTGTGCCAGTCCCGCTAAATATGCTATTGCTATATCTAAACGTT
>PWQB01000466.1 GCA_003556955.1 Nostocaceae cyanobacterium CSSed10_463m | reverse complement strand
TTTTCTAACATTCGGAAAATTATTAATACTGAATCAAAAGCTGTGGCGCTGCGCCATGTTAGATTTTCCTCTCCCCATAATTGAGAAGCTATTTGACAAAATTGCCGAGATAAGAGATTATCGCTATTACAGCCATTTTCTCGGCTGTTTATATGCCAAGGAATACAAGCAATAATTTGGCACTGTTCTGGATTATTATGCTTATATTGGTTTTGTTCGTGAATCCAATGCAAAACATTCTCTTGATAAAATGTAGCAGAACCAGCTATTAAAGATTTATGCAGATTTAATCGACTAATCAGCCCAGAGTTATTCAGAGAATTGGGTTCAATGCCGCCATCGGGAATTATAATGATAATATCGACGCTATCTTGGTTAATACTTTCTAAATAATCTTGAATTTGATAATAGTTTTCGCTAATGTATCCGCATTCTTTCAGGAAGGTAAACTGGTTTTGGTGTGGGGCTAAATATTCTTTAAAGCTATTTTTATAAGAAGTGCTATAAGTGCTATTCTGGTTATAGATAATCGCTACTTTTTTTAAGCTTTGATGGGAAAATTTTTCTAGCAAATAATTTGCTAAATATGCTGCACTCACACTGTCTTGAGTAGTTATTCTAAAAAAGGATAAACTTTCACCTTTCGATAAATGAGAAAGTTGATTAGATGTACTACTAGAATTTACTAAAACTATACCATTCTCAGAATAAAAGCGTAAGGCTTTTTGAGTCATTTCGCTGGAGTAATGACCAATAATAGCCATTAAATTTAACTGTGGGGCTAAATTAGCTAAATTTTCTGCTGTTTGATTATATGGATCATATAAATTATTTGGATCATTAACAACGAGAATCTTTAAGGCTATGCGACTATCTGTATCATTCAGATTAAAGAAGATTTCCGGTTTGATGTCATCTAAATTTATCTCTTTATTGAGAGAAAGTTGTTCAAAAATTGGTAAATTTACTTGTAATTGGATTTGGGCAATTCCGCGCAGAATTTCCGCCGCTACATGACCCTGATTATGATGAAATGGTACAACCACAGCCAGAGGATAAATTTTAATATCTCTGCTTTGTAACAGAGATTGCTTGTATTCAATCAAACAGTTATTAATGTAAATTAAAACTTCAGGATTACCAAATTTATAAATTTCTATTTCTTTTTTCCAAGCCCAGATAAAACACTTCAAAGCTTGATAATAAAGTCCCTTTTGATAAAACTGCGTTCCTTCAATTTGAAACTGTACAATTTCTTGATTAGGAGGATAAATAAAAATTTGTCTACCAAAACTACCTTGAAAGTTATCATTATTTAAATGAGGAGGAGGATTTAATTTATAAATATTATTTGGTTCCAGTAAAAAGTTGAGAATTACAACCCAGTTACCTGCTATTTGCTCTTGCTCAACTTGCAAAGTTTCTGCTATTCTGGGATAAATATATTTACTCAGTCTATCTCTAATATTTTGCTCCGATAGATTAGCTGTGTTCGCTATTTGTTGTCGAGAATATCCTAAGAGAGATTGACAGATAATTTTCTTGTCAAGGTCGCTAAGGGCTTTCCTGTTGGCGCTTGCTTCTATTTTCTCAAATAACAGAGGAATATTAATGTTTAATTGTTCTATAACTTGCTGGCAATTTGAACACATATAATTACATCGTCTATTTTTGAACATGATACTCTGATTATCACATCAGGTAATCTATGTCTGTGGAAAAACTTTTCTACAGATGTAGTACAGTATTAATTGCACCAATAAAAGTATATAATCAAATTATTCACAACTATTGAATATACAAGTATTGTAGTGGATTGATAAGCCAAAAACAGTACATTACAAGTAGGTTGGGTTAAGCGCGGCGCAACCCAACGCTGCCAATGATGTTGGGTTTCCTTACGTCAACCCAACCTACAATTTTTTGCAATATTTTATTAAATATGAAAGTAAGAAGATACGAAATAGGTGATACTGAACAAATTATCCAGTTGTTCTATAACACTATTCATGAAGTAAATATTCGTGATTACACAAAAGCGCAAGTAAATGCCTGGACATCAGTAAATATGGATGTAGAAGTTTGGATGAACAGCTTAAAAAGTAAGTTTACTTATGTCGCAGAAAACGATGGTAAAATTATTGGTTTTGGTGAATTAGAAGCCAATGGACATATTGACAGATTTTATTGCCATAAAGATTTTCAAGGTCAAGGAGTTGGAACTAAAATTTTCGAGCAAATTGAGTTAGCAGCTAGAGATTTAGAAATTGATAAATTATTTGTAGAAGCTAGTATTACAGCTAAACCTTTCTTTGAGAAAAAGCAATTTATTGTTGTGAAAAAGCAAGAGGTAGAACGGGGAGGGCAAAAATTGATAAATTTCGTCATGGAAAAAGATTTTAGTCAATTTTAATGGAATTTAGCTGTGAGTGCAGAAATTGATTTCCGAGCGGGTTTTGTAGATAAAAAATACATAAATATTCAACTTACTTTTATAGCAACGGACAGGGTGCTTAGGACATGACAAAATTCCCAACCCAATTCACTGTAGGGGCGGGTTTACTAATATCCTCGTTGATATTGAATCATATCTATAAACCAGCCCCTACTTTTGCTATATATACCCTAAGAAAGAAAGGGTAGTTATTCCATTAGAAAGAAGTTATTACACCTGCTACTCTCTAAAGTGAACCCAGGAAGATTGAAATAAATTCTTGAGCAGTCTTGGTTATTTACCATTTACGACTCATAACAAAATTCCAGATGGAAATCTTTGGTTGGAAATAGAGCCTAGTGGTAATTTCTCCGTAAAAATAGCTCAACTTAGCCAAAACAATTGCCGAATTTTATAAATTACCTGTATTTTCATTTAGGAAAAGTATTATGACTACACAGGAACAACTGCAACGATGGCATGAATTAGCGCAACAATTACGTGTAGATAGTATTCGTACTACTACTGTTGCAGGTTCTGGTCATCCTACCTCGTCTATGTCGCCGGCGGATTTGATGGCGGTTTTACTTTCTAAATATCTCCGCTATGATTTCCAGAATCCAGATAACCCTAATAACGATCGCCTGATTTTCTCTAAAGGTCATGCTGCACCACTATTATATAGTATGTATAAGGCAGCCGGGGTAATTAATGATGATGAATTGCGATCGCTGCGGTGTTTTGGTAGTCGTTTAGAAGGTCATCCCACACCGATTTTACCTTGGGTTGATGTCGCCACCGGTTCTTTAGGACAAGGTTTACCCATTGGTGTAGGGATAGCTTTAGCAGGTAAATATTTAGACCAACTACCTTATCATACCTGGGTATTACTGGGTGATAGTGAAACCGCCGAAGGCTCAGTTTGGGAAGCTTTTGACCATGCTGCACACTATACCCTAGATAATTTAATTGCTATTATCGATGTTAATCGTCTTGGGCAACGGGGTCAAACGGAATTAGGTTGGAATACAAAAGCCTATGCTAACCGTGCTATGGCTTTTGGTTGGCAAGCCATTGAAATTGACGGTCATGATTTAACCGAGATAGATCAAGCATACAGCGCTGCGGTGACTGTCAACGATCGCCCCACAGTAATTATCGCCCGCACGAAGAAAGGTAAAGGTGTCGCTTCCCTAGAAGATTTAGGCGGTTGGCATGGCAAAGCCTTAGAATCTGATGCTGCCAAACGAGCAATTTCTGAGTTAGGTGGTGAAAGACAGATTATAATTTCAGTGGATACACCTGACGAAGCAGGACAACTAGCATCAACTGGGAATGCTCAACCATTGCAACTTCCTAAATATGACAAAAGCAAAAAAATCGCAACACGACGCGCTTATGGTGATGCTTTAGTAGCATTAGGTGCAGCACAACCGAATATAATTGCTCTTGATGCAGAGGTAAGTAATTCCACTTATGCTGAAGACTTTGCCGAAGCTTACCCAGAGCGTTACTTTGAGATGTATATTGCTGAACAGCAAATGGTAGCAGCTGCGGTGGGTTTACAGGTAAGAGGATATAAACCCTTCGCTTCCACCTTTGCGGCTTTCCTATCCCGTGCTTACGACTTTGTACGCATGGCGGCTGTGTCTCGTGCTAATATTAAATTAGTGGGTTCCCATGCGGGGGTATCCATTGGTCAGGATGGTGCTTCACAGATGGCTTTGGAAGATTTAGCCGCATTTCGGGCTGTGTGGAGTAGTACCGTGCTTTATCCCTGTGATGCCAATCAGACAGCTAAATTAGTCTCCCAAATGAGCGATCGCAATGGTATTGTTTATCTTCGCACGACACGGGAAAAAACACCAGTGATCTATGAGCATGGTGAAGAATTTCCCATTGGTGGTAGTAAAATCATTCGCAGTTCTGACCAAGATCAAGCGGCGGTAATTGGTGCAGGTATTACTCTGCATGAAGCAATTAAGGCTTACGACAGACTCAAAGACGAAGGAATCACAGTCCGCGTCATCGATGCTTACTCAGTCAAACCCATTGATGTGCAGACATTGCATCAAGCAGCACGGGATACCGAAGGAAATTTAGTCGTTGTGGAAGACCATTGGATAGAAGGCGGACTGGGTGCGGCGGTGCTGGATGCTTTTGCAGGTACTAGCAATACACCCTTTTATGATGGTCCCCAACTGCAATTAATTAAATTAGCGGTACGCGATATGCCGGGTTCAGGTACACCAGAAGAACTACTTCATGCTGCCAAAATCGATGCTGAGGCCATTGTGGAAGCTGTGAAATCGCAAGTTAAACAGCCAGTAGGAGTATAGATATTAATGTCTAATTATTTCCTCCGGTAGGAGTTAATTGCAAAAGACACAGTTACCTTAGAAACTACTGTCACCAGGAGTCAAGACAATGCCTGACAAATATCGTACTGGAACGAGCGACGAACACTTTAATTTAATTAGTGTATTATACCACGCTTTGCAATGTTGTGCTTGCTGTGAAACATATCTTAACGATGCCGAACAAGCAGGCGATCGG
>PWQB01000336.1 GCA_003556955.1 Nostocaceae cyanobacterium CSSed10_463m | reverse complement strand
GGCTGCATCAGGATCGACAATGGGATCTACTAAAACAGTGAACATTCCCAGACGATTCCCCGCTATGACATCGGTAAATAGGCGATCGCCTACCATTCCCACTTGGTTTGCTGGTAAATTCATCGCTGTGAGTGCGGCTCTAATTTTCCGTCGTGATGGCTTGGCTGCACCTAGATAGTAGGGCAAATTGAGCGATCGCGGGATGCTACCAATGCGAGATTCACTGAGATTATTACTTACCAAACACAAATCTGTACAAATACGGATTTGCGCTACCCACTCTTGCAGTTCCGGTGAAGCTAGCCCCACTGTAAACGGTACTAGGGTGTCATCTACATCCAACACCAGACCCTTCAGCCCGTAATGTTGAATCATTTCAGGTGTCAGGTTTAATACAGAACCTTCTAAAATTAAGTCAGGCTGTAAGAGCTTATTCCAGGTCATTTGAATTTTGAATTTATTCGACTTCGTTAAAAAGTTGTTCTTCTAACAGTGGTTGTACTTTCTTAAATTCCTCCGGGGAAAGTAGTTCTGGTTTGCCTGTATTGGAAATCCGGGCAAAAAACAGCAAAGGATCGAGGGGTGTGTAAACTGCGTATTCTTGATCTGTATCATAGAAGCTAGCTAGTAGCTGCAACTGTTCAGGCTCCAAATCTGCCTCTTCATCCTCAATTTCTAAGGTGAAAAGTTCTGATTCTTCCACTGCTGGTAAATCACCCGCCACTGTTAGAGCATAAGCAGTATTTTTGACGATCAAATTTTGTTCAGCTAAAACAGCTTGAGCCGTGCCAAAAATTTTGTTAATGATAGCATCATCATCTACCAAAACGGCCTCTTCTTCTTCGTCGTCACCTTGCCAAGCAAAAATTTCTATGGGTGAGTCTACAGGAAGCAGTAAAACATATTCTTGACCATCCACCGAAAGCGAATGTTCAACGTAACATTCCAGGGTTCGCCCGGTGTCATCGGTCAAAGTGATGGAACCTGCATGAGCATGATCATTTTCATCAGGAAATGGAGAGGGTAACATAGCCGAAATGTAAAATTTTATAAAATAAATATAGCCGTAGCCGTATCGATTAGGACAATGCTGATCGCTTAATGTCCTTGAATAAACTGAGGTTATACTCAGCACTCAGAACTCAGCACTCTACTAAGCTTTCAGAATATCACGTGAAAAGGTATCAATACTCTAAGGCTAACACTGATTTCTGGAAGTTAGCTCGCCTAGTATCCAGCCATTGTTGCAAAATTATTGATGCTGCTTTCCGGTCAATTAAACCTTTATGGCGTGATGGAGAGCGATTTTCTGCTATTAACAGTTGTTCTGCTTGAAAGGAAGTTAATCGCTCATCTACATATTCCACAGGCAAATTCAGGACTTTCGCCAACTTTTTGCCAAATTTCAGTACATGACGCGCCTGGAATCCTAGAGTCCCATCCATCGAGTAGGGCAAACCCAGCACCAAGACTTGCACCTGACGCGCCTCGACTAGGTTGCGGATTTGCTCCACATCTCGCTCAAAACTTGTCCGCTCAATAGTTGTCAGTCCTGTAGCAATTAAACCAGTACCATCGCACCCCGCTACACCCATCCGCTTGCGACCGAAATCTAAACCCAATGCGGAAATAAACGGTTGTCGTTGCTCTGGGGATGTCATACGATTTGGGATTTGAGATTGGGGACTTGTACCAGTCAAACTAGTTCTCCTGTTTTGTTTCTGTTGTCTCAGAAATGGGCAAAGATTCGATACTCAAATTTTCGCACTTAAAAGTGACAGGTTCTGACTTAGTTGGCGCTGGTCTATCTGAAGTTGGTTGCTGCCTTTGTTGTATCCATGACATCCCTCCAGGGATTGGTTTTCGAGCAGGTTGCAAACCTTGTAACACCCCAGTCCACTGAATCCCTTCTAAGGAAACAAATTTAGACTCCCGCAGCTTATGCCAAACAGAACGAGACATCACTAGGGTATGTTCTATGCGTTCTGCGCCAATGCGCTCTAAATATTCTTCTCGTTCAGCTTGGTAGTCTGAGGATGCTAATTGTAAACCTTGACGGGGAAAATCTTGGACAATGCGAGCTAATTGAGAAAGTAACTCTGGGTATAGCCAGGTATAAGCTGGGTGAACTGTCAGGGTGGCGACATGAGGATTTTTACCTTTGCGGTCAAGTTGGACTTGAAAATAGCCAATTGCGGCTTTACGTTGGGGTTCAAACACATAGCCACTAACGACTTCGGTTTTAGTCACCCACTGCTTCACAGCATCAGTTAAAGCACCAAACAAGCTGGTTTTAAAGTCCCGTGTGTTGCGGTCAAACACCTGACGCACCAAAGGCGGCATTGATGCTGTATCTAACTGATAGAGTAACTGAGCATCGGCATTACTTACAGGGAGAAGATTGGGCAAATCAGGCTCGGCTTGCGCTAATTCAGCCAGCAATTCGGGTTTAATTTCCCAATAGGTCATTTCTGCTAGACGCTGAAACCCATTTTGGCGATATAGTGCCAGTGCGTCTTTATCGTTAATACTAACTTCTAATAGCCAAGTCCGAGCTTCCAAAATCGACTCAAAGCAATGGCGCAAAAGTTGCGAGCCGACTGCTTGCTTCTCCACAGATGGAGCCAGCATGACCCGATCAATCCGCCATGTACTGCGTGTGCGGTTGAAAGGTGTCACTTGAATCATTCCTAAAAGCACTCGCCCTTGCTCTGCTACGTAGGCACAGAAGCGATATTTCAGAGGGTTAGGAAACCAACTCAAAAATTTCAAGCATCCATACCAACGTCTTAACCATTGCATCTGCTGGATGGCCAGCTGCGCCTCTTTAGGAGTCAGGGTAGCGAAGGAGTCTTGAGTTATTTGTTCAATTCCGTCCAGATCCCGGTATTGGGCTGGCCGGATGACAACGCTGAGGTTTCGAGGAAGTAATGAAGTCATTTTAATTCGAGCTGCCATTTAGCCTTAACTTACTGGGTCTGAGGAACTGTTGCAATAATCAATTTTAACGGCTTTTGGCTTCTAGTTCTTGCTCCGCAAGAGTGATTTTTATGACTAGATAGTAAAATATGATAATTAAACACACAAAAATAAAGCAGACCTGATGATCACAACCTTGCTGTTGACCCAACAGTATCTGCTTCTATTTTATGAGAAAAATATCAAAAATTTTATCTAGTTATAGCCCTTGTCGGGAAATTAGCTTTTCAAAGTTGGCTTGAGTTTGGTGAAGCAGTTGTTCTCGGCTATCTGCAACTGAGAATGTCTGCTTCAAGGTTGGAACCAGATTACGGGCTTGTAGAGTCATGTGAAGTTGCAAGTGGGCAACATATTCGCTGAAGTCTTCATTGGTTACAGCTGCGCCCGTTGAAATATTTGATTCCATTGCCACTGGGTTCTCCTTTCTTAGTTCTCGGCTGTGTCTTCACATCACCAGAACTTATCACATAGTTTTGCTTAACTTCTAGATTCGCAATGAAGTTTAATGTTTTGTTATGTTACTGGTTTAATTGCTGCTCTGAGTTTAACAGCGATCGCCTAAATCTGCTCTTGATGTCCCTGGACTGTGCGGAACTATACAAACCAAGTCTTTCTGCGCGGACTAAGAGAAAATCAACCCCTGCGGCTCGATTAAGTAGTTACGTGTTACCCCAAATACAGGAGGGTGATGATGTTCAAGAAATTTCAACAAATTAAAACGCTGCTGAGTTATCAAAATTCCGAGCATTTGGGAGATTTTGCGATTCTCAAATCAGACTTATTAGGTGCTAAAGTCTCCCCAGAAGTAGCTGCTCAGTTAAAAGAAGTTGTGGGATATC
Source organism: Nostocaceae cyanobacterium CSSed10_463m (assembly GCA_003556955.1). The sequence continues at coordinate 1,182 of PWQB01000336.1, read as the reverse complement.
ATCCCCCTATTAATTTGGAGAAATTAAGCCAATATCCTCAAGGCTCTTTGGGACGTGAATATGCTGACCATATAGTAGCAAATCATCTGCAACCATTCAATATCAGTCCAGAATTAGAAGAGGTTGCTAGATGTAATGTATTCGCTTTGCGATATGTAGTTACTCACGATATTTTTCATGTTTTACTGGGTTTTGATACTAGCTATGCTGGAGAAATTGGGGTTCTAGCTTTTGCCGTTGCCCAAAACTACAGCAAGTCGCTAAAAATCAGTTTAGGGATAGCTCAGTTACTCTATCCTATTCTTGCCCCTCAACAAGTTCCAGCAATTTTTACTAATGTGAAGACAGGTAGAGAATTGGGTAAAAATGCTGAATTTCTCTTGGGGCATCGTTTTGAAGAACATTGGTTAGACTCAATTACTGAGGTAAGAAAACGCTTATCCTTACCGCCAATCACAAAGACTGCATGATTGCAAAATATGCCACATTGATGCTCCTTTTAATGCAGGGCTAGGGACTATTTCTAAACCCCAAATTAGAAGTAAATGTAGTGGCGTGGCCAGCTTAAAACAGGGCAAAAAATTGTAGGTTGGGTTGACGTAACCAAACCCAACATCATTGGCAGCGTTGGGTTGGGCTGCGCTTAACCCAACCTACTTGGTATTTCGTTTATATACCAAGATTTTTCTGTATTTCAGCTAAATTTTCCCAAAATAAAGAATATCATAGTGAAGGTAACTATATTTACCAAGTAGCTCAAATCTCGTAATACCCAGATCCCCGACTTCTCAAAGAAGTCGGGGATCTAATCCTGTGAGCTAATTGCTGTCTTAGGCATTGCCCAAATAGTCACTTTGCCATCAAAACTACCACTGGCGAGGGTTTGACCATCTGGACTAAAGGCGATCGCACTTACCCAGTCAGAAGTCCCTAAGAGTGTATTTTGTAACTCTCCTGTAGTTAAATTCCACAGTTTTACGCCATCTCTGCCGGCACTGGCTAAGGTTTGTCCATCGGGATTGACGGCGATCGCATTCACCCAATTATTATGTCCTGTGAGGGTGCGTACTGGCTCGTGAGAATTTTGACTCCAAATTTTAATAGTGCGATCGCGGCTGGCTGTCACCAAATTTGACCCGTCTGGCGTAAAAGCTAGGCTAGTAAGCATCTGGGAATGTCCGG
>PWQB01000186.1 GCA_003556955.1 Nostocaceae cyanobacterium CSSed10_463m | reverse complement strand
GATGTTACTGCATACACTGTCTCCATTAGAAGATCCCTATGTCAGCCCTGTATTTACACAACCAGACATGATTTATCCATCTGTCCAAACTACACCTATGGATAGTTATATGCAAGAGTGGGAAAAACTTAAACAAGAAAGACTAGATTGGTTGCGATCGCTTAGTGATACAGCCATGAATGCAGGTGTAAAAACTGGGTTTACCCAAAATCTGGGTGATGCTGGCAAAATGATTTGTGAAGTTGCGCGTAACTGGCCAGCAGACTTAATTATCGTTGGTCGTCGTGGTCGGACTGGTATCAGTGAATTTTTGCTAGGCAGTGTCAGCAACTATATATTACATCATGCCCCTTGCTCAATTTTGACAGTACAAGGACATATTCCCACCACCACAGAAATTTCTCCTAGCCTAGGCACTTCCAATTAAAAAAATATTCCATTGCTGAGGTAAGCAGGGGGTAAAGGAATTTCTCAATCCAAATTCCCAGTAGGAGCGGGTTTAGAAATATCGTCGTTACTCTTGAATGATATCTGTTAACCCACCCGTACCAGCGTTTCCAATTCCTAGACTTAGGTTGAATTAAGCGCAGCGCAACCCAAGGCTACCAATGATGTTGGGTTTCCTTACGTCAACCCAACCTACAATTTTTTGAAACATTTTAAACTAGCCACGCTACTACGATACTTAATTTTTTGATAAATCAAACCGGATTCCTACATCAGCTATAAAAATTCGATGTAAAATCCCAGTTTCTCCAAGATACTGGGATTTTCGTGTCTTTGTCTCTATAGTTCTGATTATATAGCACTACGTATACACTTTAGGAGATTGTTGATTGCTAAAAGCCTTGATGTACGGGCGGGTTTACTAAAGATTTCGACGAACCACAGACTGACTCTTGAACCCGCCCCTACCCACTCAGCACTTTGCTATAGCAACGAACAGGGCGCTGAGAACATAACAAAAGTCCCAAACTAATTCACCGCAAGCATTTGACTTTTGCTATAGTCTGCGGTGTCTGAAATTCTTTGTATAAACCATTTATAAGTTGCGTCTATTTCTTTACAGAAACAATAAATTTATCCATTAGAAAACAGCAGTCTCAATTATTTGCCGACAATCCTAAACAAGCTACTTGCTTCATAAATTATACTTCCCCAAAATATATATTAAAAAATATAAAAATTATCCGGATTTTTCAAACCTTATCAATAGACGAATAAAAGCCGGAAATCTATTTAACATCCCAAGATTTCTTTAACATAAGATCAGGGTATATACGGATATAATTAAGTTGGTAAATGTTTAAAATATTAGATAGATACATAAACCCCTCAACTTTATGAGGAACTAGAGTCGGATCAGAGGAAATTATGCACTAGATAACTACTCTCATAGAGCCACTTTTGTAAATGTATTACTTTCATTTGTCTGATCAATCTTAATTAGGAAGCACCATCAATTACTACATCAAAAATAAATAGGCAGTCATGTCAATGTAGTATGCCAAATTTATTTGTAATGATTGAGATACTTACCAACTGCTGTATAGCTAGTTTGGGGATGTGAAGGGCTGATTTGTTAATTGAAGGAACAAACTATGACCCACCCGGAACTGATGATATCAAACAACATACTGAATGAGTTCAAAACCTGTACTCAACTGCAATACAATGGGCATCTAGATGTAAAAAGTCCCAAGGGACACCAATGGACTTTTTACTATCGTCTAGGAAGAATAGTTTGGGCCACAGGAGGAAGTCATCCTTTCCGGCGCTGGCGGCGAAATATGGCTCAATACTGTCCCCAAATTGATATAGATAAATTAAATTTACGTAGAGAGGACATAGAAAGTAATTACTGGGATTATCGCATCCTAGAAATTCTGTATAAAAGACAAAAAATTCAACGCGAACAAATTCACGCTTTTGTAGAAAACACAATAGCAGAACTGCTGTTTGATTTAGCTCAACAAACAAATTTTGTGGCTGCAACTTGCGAGCGTAGCCAAGAAGTTATCTTAGAAACACCTATGAGTTTCACGAGTGCAAATGTGTCTATGAAACAAATGCAAGACTCGTGGAAAATTTGGTCAGAAGCTGGACTAGCTAATTTTTCTCCTGACTTAGCGCCAGTTTTGCGGAAACCAGAACAACTCAAGCAACAGGTAAGCGAATCTGTTTACAAAAACTTTGTCAATTTGATCAATGGTAAATATACTCTGCGAGATTTAGCAGCAAAAATGAAGCAGAGTATTGTTCCTGTTACCCGTTCATTGCTTCCTTATATCTTGAAAGGAATCATTGAACTAGTGGAAGTACCTGATTTGCCTTTATCAGTGACAGCAGTCACAAGCAATTCTGTTGCTAGCCAAACTAGAACATCAAATGCACCATTGGTAGCTTGTATAGATGATAGTCCTCAAATTTGTAATATTCTAGAGGATATTATCGTCTCACATGGGCTGAGATTTATCAAGATTCAAGATGCTATCCAAGCTTTACCAACCTTAATTCAAGATAAGCCAGACCTGATTTTTTTAGATTTAATCATGCCTGTGGCTAATGGGTATGAAATTTGTACTCAACTGCGCCGTATTTCTGCCTTTAGGAACACACCTGTAATTATTTTAACAGGAAATGATGGTCTTTTAGATCGAGTCCGATCTAAGGTTGTCGGTGCTACAGATTTCATGACTAAACCCGTCGCACCAGATAAAGTCATGAGTGTAATCAGGAAATATTTACCTGTGCAGACTCAACATCAATTAAAAAGGAGACTAGATCAATCCCATTTAAAGGTTTGTCATTAAAACTTAGTACTTTTTATTGAGATAAATTTACAAATTTTAATGTAAAACTTTTTTATGAATTAGGTTAAATTCTACCCAAAAAGTAATTTAAAAAGCTTGGGGGGATAGCGATTATTCCCTAAGCATCAATAGAATTAATTAGCTATTTTTGGGGAATTAACAGATTAAAGATAAAATTATGTAAACCATAGTACTTTCGCTGATCCCAAGATAGAACTTTTACATCACAATTAAAGAAAATTCCCAGTTTGTATTTGTCTAACTATTTAGATACATACTTGAGTTTTTTGTTTTCGTTTTGAGAAGGAATTTACAGGTGACTGCCATGAATACTGTTTTAGTAGTTGAAGATGGTTTGACTGATATGGAAATCATCAGCCGTTATTTGCAGCAAGCAGGTTACTATGTAATTAGTGCTACAAGTAGCGAAGAGGTACAGTCCAAAATAGACAGCAGTAAGCCGGATTTGATATTTCTGGATGTAATTCTCCCCGGAAAAAGCGGATTTGAAATTTGCCGAGAATTGAAAAATAACCCCGATACCAGCAAAATTCCCATCGTTTTCTGCTCCACTAAAAATAGCGATGTAGATAAAATTTGGGGAAATATGCTAGGGGCGGAAGCTTATCTTGCTAAACCGATAAATCAAGAAGAATTAGTAGGTACTCTGAAAAAAATCATGAAATGAGCTTAGAGCATTGGTAACTATTGAAAATTAACTTAATAATAGTTGCTTTATGCTATAAGCCACCATATTTATCTGTGGTATCAAGCTAAAATTCCCAACCTTATATTCTCTATATCAAAGGATAAATAACTTTGGAGAACCAGCAAAAATTTTTAAGTTTGAACTTGGGTGCAAGAGATACAGCAGTAATTTCTTTACAGCAAATTACCGAAGTGTTTCAAGTCTCCTTAGCCGATATATGTGGTGTACCCCAAATGCCTAGTTGCGTTTTGGGTATCTATAACTGGCGTGGCGAGATGCTTTGGTTAGTTGATTTAGAGGAAATGTTAGGTTACCCACCACTTTTGCAAGGAGCAAATTTCCTCTCAAATATGATGGCGGTTGTGTTGGAAAAAGAGGGTAAATATTTAGGGTTATTAGTACGTTCTCTCATGGATATTGAATGGCTAGATACCAATCAAATTAAACCTCCATCTGCCGAACTATTTTATCCAGCCATGTCCCCTTTTTTAAAAGGATACTTTATTAATAGTGCCGAGGAGATTATCCTAAATTTAGATGCTACAGCAATTATTCAATCTCCAATGTGGGCTATTAATAATTAATTTTATTTCCTTGCTAAATACTGTTAACAATACTTGAGGTTTTTTACAATGACAGTTGCATATCATAACAGCCAAGAAAGTGAACCAACAATTACTGAATTAGAACAGTTAGAAAATCAGAATGGTGGTAATGGTGAAACTATATCTGAATTAAATTCTGTTGATCAGGAATTTAAAAATTGGCGGCGACAATTCCAAGAAATTACAACTCGGATGCGTCAAGCCCCAGATATGGATACGCTACTGCAAGTGACTGTGGCGCAAGTAAGAGCGAAAATTGGCGGCGATCGCGTGTTGATTTATCGCTTTAATTCTCTTGAGGCTGGTACGGTTTTATCAGAATCTAGAACCAGAGGTTGGACACCAACTCTGAGTGAAAATCTTCCGGCGATTCTGTTTGGTTTATATACCAGTGACGAATATTTAGAAGCTGTAGCAATTAACGATATTGACCAGGTACAACTGACACCTTATCAGAAGCAACTACTAGAAAAATTTCAAATCAAATCTAGTTTGAGTTTACCGATTGTAGTTGGTGGTAAAGTCTGGGGTTTATTAGCAATCAATAATTGTGCTTCTACCCGTCAATGGCAAGAGAGTGAAACTACTCTACTATATCAAATTGCCACAGAACTTACATACAGATTACAAAACTTTGAATACCAAACAGAATCACAACAGCAGACATTAGCAAAGAAATCGGTAGCCAAAGTCATTGATAAAATTTTGCGGGTATCAAGCCTAGATAAAATTTTTCAAACAACTACTCAAGAAATTCGCCAATTATTACGATGCGATCGCGTCGGTGTTTACCGCTTTGAACCTGATTGGAGTGGTAAGTTTATCGCGGAGTCAGTGGCTGAGGGTTGGATCAAAATGGTGACACCAGACTTT
>PWQB01000380.1 GCA_003556955.1 Nostocaceae cyanobacterium CSSed10_463m | reverse complement strand
TTTTTTTCACTAGCCAGAGGATTGAGTTCGCCAGTGACTTCTTGAATAATTTCTGGTAGGTTACACACGTCATCGTTTAAGGTCTTTTTACCTGCCTCAAAGCGATAGACTTCTAATAAGGTGTTTACCATTTGCATTAAATTCTGATTACTGCGAATCATCACAGCGATCGCTTGTTTCATTTCTGGGGAAATTTTGCAAAAGGTTTCCTGTTGAAACAAGTCCAGCATTCTGTCAGCAGCTACTAGGGGCGTACGCAAATCATGAGTTAAACGTGAAACAAAGTCTTCGCGCTGACGTGACATCTTTTTTTGTTCGTCCAGACTGTGTTTGAGGCGTAATAGCGATCGCACACGGGCTAAAAGCTCATCTGTATCAAATGGTTTACGAATAAAATCATCAGCGCCAGCATCCAACCCTTCAACTACACTGGATTGGTGAAATGCAGTAATTAGTAAAATTGGAATATAGCTAACATTTAAATTAGGGTTTTTACGGATGCGTCGAGTTACTTCATAACCATCCATTCCTGGCATCATCACATCTAGCAAAATCAAATCGGGCGGAGATTCTTCAATTTGTTGCAAAGCTGTTAAACCATCTGCAACTAAATCAATTTCATACCCCTCACTTTCTAGAATCGTTTGTACCAAAATGAGATTATCTCTAGTATCATCAACGGCGAGAATGCGATCAATTTTCGGCTTTTCCACAACAGACATGGTTTATCAACGGTTTATGAGAATAATTTATAGCTTGATATGGGGAAAACCCATCGATGCTTTACTGGATTTGGGTAGAGACTGATGAGGGTTCTGCACGGTGCAAAAAATATCGTGACTATGCAAATTTAAAGCTGGGAAGTTACTCATTGTGGTTGGTAATGACAATTGCCTTGGTATTTCAATTCTAAACATAGAACCAACCCCCAATTGACTTTCCAGAATAATTTTGCCGCCCATCATTTGTACCAAAGAATCGATAATCGCTAAACCTAGTCCTGTACCAGGATGTTTGCGAGTCATACTTTGATCTACTTGTCGGAACGCTTCAAAAATGTGCTGAAAATCTCTGGATGCTATACCGATACCTGTATCCCGCACAGCGATGGCTAATTGATTTTTAGGGAGTTCTTTAACTTCAACCCAAATACCACCAGAGTCAGTGAATTTAATCGCATTGGATAATAAATTGATTAAAATCTGCCGCATCCGCATTGAATCATTAAATACCATCGGTTGTTGCATATCAATATCAACTCGCAAAGACAGCTTTTTTGCTTCCGCCAAAGAACGCATTTCGGCAACGGCGATATTGATAATTTTTGTTAAATCAAATAATTCTGGTTTTAACTCTAGTCGTCCTCCTTCTAGCTTAGAAAAGTCAAGAACTTCATTTAACAACATCAGCAAATTCTTACCATTATTTAATATCCGCTCTACCATATCTGTTTGCTGATGGTTTAGCTTACCAAACTTAGGGCGCAGCAATATTTGGGAAAATCCAATAATGGCATTCATTGGAGTCCGCAGTTCGTGAGACATAGTTGCCAAAAACTGTGATTTCAGCCTTGATGCTTCTAACAGCTTAAAGTTTTGTAACTGAATTTGTTGTCTTTGTTGTTCTAGTTCTTGATTCTTGCGAAGCAACTGTTCGTTAGTTTCTCTAAGTTGCTGATTGACTAAAGCTGTCTGCATTTCAGCGCGGTGTATCCGAATGGCATGGCGTAAAACTTGCGCTAAAGTTTCTGAACATACCCTAGATTTAGAAAGATAGTCTGTAGCACCAGCTTTCATCAGTTCAACAGCGATTTCTTCGTCTTTTTGGGTGGCTAGAACAACTACAGGAACTTTGATTTCCGCCGCACGTAATCTTTTGATGAGTGCCAAAGTGTCCTCGTCTGGTAAGCGATAATCGAGGAAAACACAATCATAAGTAGCAGTTTTTAAAGTAGCCAGTGCGTCATATCCATCAGTTACCTCAGACAGTTCCATAGAAACACCTGCTTGAGTCAATGCTCGTCGCACTGCCATCCGGTCTACTTCATTATCGTCTACAACCAAAATTCTCAGCGTTTCTTTCATTGGTTTCTATTTTCGCTGTCAAATACAGGTTGATGTCTGGCATCACTATTTTCCAATTATCCAACTAAATAATTTTTTTTGATTTGAGATATATTTTTCATCAACTTTTGTTCTCTCATCTATTTAGTTGAGTTTTTATGCTCAAATTCTCTAAAATCAGAATATTGCCAAATAGGGATGTGATCAACTCACAGAATTTTTATAAGACCCAATATTGATGTCAGGAATACCATACTTTGTTCAACATTACCCAGGTTACAGGCTGACAAAGATAGCCAGCAAGTTTCAAATTTTAATTTTTCCGCCTCCCCTCTATCTTGATTTTGGTTTCATTTTACGATCCCTGGTGGTTCCAGTAGAGGAAATTGACATAAAGTCACATAAAATACTTTGTTAACCCTCAAAACAATTGTAAATGAGTGAGCTAACGCCCGTCCTCAGTCATTAGTGAGAGTTAAGTACCAAAATCGTGTACCATAGGCTTGAACAGTTTTACTCACTCAGTTGCTGAGGGCAAGTCAATCAATTTTGGATTTACGTTAGCGAAGCGTACGCAGCGCTGCGAGTATTTTGGATTAATTCCGCCCTGAAGGGGCGGGGCTTGTACCGAAAATTACCAATCCAAAATCTAAAATCCAAAATCTAAAATTTTTCGGTCGGACACTTGTTAATTTCAGTCATGAGTCAGGCAGTCGATATTTCTAGCTTTAGAAGATTATATGATTCAATAGATATGGGATGTATAGGAATCCTATTTTATTTTTGATAGCTTGCGTGGCGTAAGCCATACACAACGACCTATACCTTGATTCCTTCTTCCCTATTCCCTATTCCCTGTTCCCTGTTCCCTGTTCCCTGTTCCCTGTTCCCTGTTCCCTACCTCTACGAGTAATTATGGCTCTAAGCGCAGCTATGCCGTCAGGCTTTACGCCACGCTACGCGAACAGCAATTAAACCGGATTCCTATATATTGTGATCATTATCGGCTCTGGTCGAGAAGTTGGAAATTATTTTAATCTTTTCATAATTAAAAATTTGATTAAAATTTTAGAATAAGATTAAATTAGCTTCTACTTCTGGAGATAGGACAGAAATTAGAACTCATCTCAATATTTCATATTAGTGGGGATAATAACGATATATCTTTAGCTAGATTTTTAAAGAAATATAGGGTGAAAAAAACCGCAGATTTACTATTTCTGCCGATGGATGCCTGATTGTAAAAATATCATCTATCTTTGGGTTGGGAAAATAAGATAAACTGCTAAAAAAAGGTTATTAGCTGCAAGTTATCATTATCAAGAGCGAGTATAGCAATGAGTGAAATCAGTATTGTTTTAATTGAAGATCATGATCTAACGAGAATGGGACTAAGGGCGGCGTTGCAATCTCACAGCGCTCTCAAAGTCATTGGTGAAGCAGCAAATGCCACCCAAGGACTTAAACTGTTGGAAACGGCTAAACCAGATGTGGCAGTGGTAGATATTGGTTTACCGGACATGGATGGGATTGAACTCACCCGTAAGTTTAGACGCTACCAAGCGGAAACGGGGCAAACCGCCACGAAAATCTTGATTTTGACAATGGACCACACAGAAGATGCTGTACTGGCAGCTTTTGCCGCAGGTGCAGACTCTTATTACATGAAAGAGACAAGTATTAATAAATTAACCGAGGCCATACAAGCAACTTATGGCGGTAACTCTTGGATTGATCCGGCGATCGCTAATGTGGTATTGAAAAAAATGCGCCAAGGTATTCCCGGAGAAACTCAAACTGCGGATAAACAAAAAACAGTCAAAATTGAAGCCCTAGCCACAGAATACGAACAAGTTTTAGAAACTTATCCCCTGACTCAACGAGAACTGGAAATTTTAGAGTTAATTGTGGCTGGATGCAGCAATGGGCAAATTGCTGAACAGCTATATATTACTGTGGGGACAGTGAAAACTCACGTTCGTAATATCTTGAATAAACTCTGTGCTGATGACCGGACTCAAGCCGCAGTTAGGGCTTTGCGTTCGGGTTTAGTGGGTTAATAGCACCATTTTTTGTGTAAACAATCAGCAATCCTCCGGGCTGCACCCGGTTTACCCATGCGCCGGATTCCATTTTCGGCAATCATTTGCAAACCATCAGGATTTTGTAACAGTGATTGCGCCACCTGGGGAACTTCTCCGGGATTGTCTACTAATAATAGGGATTTGCCTAAAAGCCGACTTTGAGCTTCGGCAAAGGCTGGGGTATATTGGGGACCATTACCAGGAATGGCGATGGCGGGTTTTCCTAAACCAATGAATTGTTCTGTTGCTGTTCCAGCCATTGCGATCGCTAAATCCCCCCAATAGAGACAATCATTATATGCTTGTTGTGTCAGGACAAAATAAGCGTTTTTTTGCTGAAATATCAAAGCATGAGGATCAGCAATGGGAAGAGGAGATTCTGGATAAGGTTCCCAGCCTTGGGCTTGAATAGTTTCAGATAAAATGCTTTGATCTAAACCAGGGGCGATCGCACCCAAGAATACTACACTGCCAAAACTTTGGAAAATCGAATTGCCGGCGGCAAAACTAGCCATCAATGCAGATACAGCCAGCATAATCACTTCCCAGTTAGCGTAAGCTTCCGGGGGACGGGAACCAGGTAATAAAGTGATTACTAATGGTCTGGCCATTTCTTGCTGCTCCACTGTGGCACTATAAAATTTTGGTCTGGAAAAGGTTGATTCTAAATCATCCATCATCGGATTACCCAAATCAAAAGCCGGAATTGACCACCTTTGTAATATTTCCGTAGTTAACCCATCTCTAGGGAACACAGCCTGACAACGGTGACGACTCATCAACCAACGTTCCCAAGGATGATAAATGGAACCGGAAAAGTTTTCCCAACGCGCAGCTTTTGATTTCCTCGGTAATA
>PWQB01000382.1 GCA_003556955.1 Nostocaceae cyanobacterium CSSed10_463m | reverse complement strand
AAGCCTTGATGTACGGGCGGGTTTACTAAGGATTTCGACGAACCACAGACTGACTCTTGAACCCGCCCCTACCCACTCAGCACTCAGCACGGGCTAAACGCCCCGCTACCGCTAACAGCACTCAGCACTTTGCTATAGCTACGCCACACAAGCTATGAAGTAGTTCAGAGTAAATAGGGTAAGGATTTCTGGCGTTTTTCTGGGATAAATGTGTGTTTTTTGATTTATTTGGGAACTCTATAAATATCAAACTTACCAAAAAAAATTGGGATGCTCTCCAAAAATCCAGCTTGAATGTCTGCAATCTCTTGTAGTACGTAAGTTTTCAATTCGTTAATCGGGGGAATTATCTATGTCTAATTACCATGACGAAGACAATGATTTTGAGCAATATGTAGAATACAGAGAAGTTAGTTGGTTCACTAGAATTAAGCAAGCGATCACAGGGGTGTTTTTCGGCTTTTTACTGTTTATAATCGCCTTGATTATCATCAATTTCAATGAAGGAAATACAATCCTTAATCAAGCAGTACAGCAAGCCATCCCAATTAGTTCAGATGTAGTCAATAACCAAAAAATTGGTAAATTAGTTATCACCAGTGGAGTGATTACCACTAATGAAAAATTAGGGGATGATGTATTTATCCAAGCAGGGGATTATATATCCATATCCAGAAACGTCGAGATGTATAGCTGGGTAGAAGAAGAAAAAAAGGAATCGCAAACAAATGTTGGTGGTTCTCAAACTCAAAAAATCACTACTAATTATAGAAGACGCTGGGTACCAACAAAATATTTAAACAGGAAAAGTTCCCCGTTCGGAAATACAGAATCAACTTCTTTTCGTCATCCGCAAAATCGTCATAATCCTACCCCAAAGATTAAAACCGCAAGATACACCGTTAAGGATGCAAAAATTGGAGCTTTTAATTTAGTTCCATCCAGACTTACAATACCAACACCTACACAGCTACAACTATCTCCCCAGAATCTCATATCTACAGATAAAGTAAGAATTTTTGATAATTATCTTTATCAAGGTTCTGGAAATCTCCAAAATCCAAATATTGGCGACTTACGAATCCAATATAAAATCTTCGGTGCTAATACTAATGGGACAGTTGTTGGTAAATTATTAGCATCAGATAGAATTGGTTCTTATGTGCATACAAATAATCGGACTTTCTATCGACTATTTTACGGCAACGAATCCACAGCAATAGCGCAAATCAAAAAAGAAGACCATATATATACCTGGGGATTCCGGTTTTTAAGTTTTATATTGATTTGGTGTGGTTTAAATTTGATAGCTGAACCAATCAATGTAATTTTGGATTTTATTCCGATTTTTGGCTCAATTGGGAGATTATTTACTAGCTTTACTAGTGCCTTAATCGCTTTGCTTATTACAATAGTAGCTACCGTTGTTTTTTATCTCAGACATAGCCTAATTTAGGTGTATATCCCCCTGACGGGGCTACGGTGTTTAGATTACACAAATTCACAAAATCTTTTTGTAGTAGTGGCGTGACACCCTTATCCTCTATTTACAGCAATTTTCAGGTAAATGAACCACATCTTTATATCTCATGCAGAGGCGCAGAGTCGCAGATAGCAAGAAAAGAAGTGTTCACGTTAGGAAATGTCTATCAAATGATGATATTTAACGTAATGAGCGAAATATCACTCTTCCTGGGATTTCTTCTTGATTAATGCGCGCATAAACCCGCAGACAAGTTAAAACTTCCCCAGGAACACCGCCACAGTTTAGTTGTAAGTCATCTTTGGAAAAATTGCACACATCGGCATAAAGTCCAGATAATTGGCGAATCTTTACGTCATAACCCAAATTAATCGCTTTTTGAGCCATTTTCTTCAAAATGCGTCTTGATTCTTGCTGCAAGTTACCCCACCACGAATAACGTTCCACTGGGGGGATAAATACTAGAGAGTGTATGGCTTCATCCATATCTATCCACGCACGCAGACTTAACAATTCATCGGAATTTGACTCAGCTTGTTGTATCCGATGCCAGCGATCGCTTAAAGTATTCCTGTATTGAGTGCGTTGTTCTGGCTGAGACTGTAAAGGCATAATATCAAAGCTAAAGACGCTTTTTAAGGCATGATGTAAATCTGGTTCTATGTCTATAAATCTTAAAAATAGATGTACAAATCCAGCTAAGGAGTATAAATTTCCATATTCTTCAACTGGGTTAATTCCAGTGTTTAATAATGCTTTTTCTGATAAACATAATCCTGGGGCTTGTACAGTACCTTTAAGTCCAGGGTAGATAATTTCATTACGGCTGAAAGGAAGTTGATGCAAATACAAATTATCTGCTAATGCCCCAATTTCGTGAGCAAATTCTAATGCCTTTTGTCGCCAAGCTACTGCTAAATTTTCTGGGACTCGCAGCAGTTTTCGGTGAATTTCGTACCATAAATCGGCATCTGTTTGGCTTTGTAGTGATGAATTGCCTAAATATATTTTGAGTTCAGCATCAGCAGTAAAGGCTTCTCGCAGATGAGTCAGTTTTAACTCTCCTGGGGGCGATATCAGGAGTAAGGTATTTTCTGGTGGAATAATCTTTGGCTGGGGTTGCAATAAGTTGGAAATTTCTTGTAGTAACTCATTACATTTTTCTGTTCCAGGATCGAGGGGAAATTCTGTGCGGGCTTTATTTAAGGTGGCTTCTAGTCCGTACAGGCTAAATTTTAGGAGTTTGGCTAATTCTGAGTTTTCTATTGCTAATAACTGACTTATTTGGTGCATGAATATTCATGATAAAATTTATTTTTTCTCACGTACCAGACGTTAAAGGTGAAGACGGTTCAGTTATGTTAAAACTTTTTGGGAAAGTCAATTTTTAACGAACCGCCAAGTACGCCAAGGACGCAGAGGGAAGAAGATGGAAGAGAAGGAAGAAGTGCTTAATGTATGCCGCAAAAGGGATCGCGTTCTTTGTCAACTTCGTTAGGTTGTAGTTCTAATTCAGCCCGATAAACACATCCGGGTTGTTTGAGACATTCTTGACTGGTGGATGTCCAATAGGGAACTTCTCCGGCGTGCATTCTCAAAATACCTTTGCTATCAAGTGTTACACAATATTTGCAAGGGTAGTCTGTGGTAATATCTGGTTTACTTAATGCTCCAATTCTGATCCATTTTTTGCTGTTAGTTGTGGGATCTGTTTGATATATATAAAAGGTGTGCTGACTGGTGTTAGGAAAGGGTGGTAAAGGATTACTCACTAAACCGTTTTCTGATTGATTCTCGCTATGATGGAGATAGTGAAATTCTCTGAGGAATTTGCTATCATCTTTGTCTACTTCAAATACTAAATGATAGGCATTTGGTTGATCTACGGTTGCAGATTCAATCACATTAATCGCAATATCACCATCATGTAAACTTTGATGCGGTCTGGCTACGGCAATATTCCACTTCAATTTACCATCAGCAAATAAGGCTGAGGTTTCGGAAGCTGCTGATAGGGCTGCACCTACGTCAATACCAGGAACGTCTATTAAATAATGGGGATTTCCTTGACAAAGTAAAACGTTAAATTGCAAAGTTTGGTCAATTTCAAACTGAACTTTGACTTTTTTGAGAAATTCGGCTTCTTGCATTCCGAGTTTCTTCATCAGGTTTTTACCGTCGAAACTACCCCAAAGTCGTAAGTCTCCTTCTTCGTAGTCTTGGCGATAAATAATATTAGTTAATTGTATCCCTTGCCATTCTGTACGCACTTTGGCGGCTGTTTCTGAAGGGGTGATTTGATACAGTTCTTGTCCGGCTTTGAAAATGGGTAAAAGTTCGTTACTTTGAGTTTTGCGTTTAAAGTTGCAAGGTAGATAATAAAATAGGTTTTTGACATCTATTTCTAACTGATTTGCGCCTTTTCTGAGCAATTCTTTCGATTCTTCTGGGTCAAATCTCAACCTGCGTAGTTTCTCGGCGTAGCAAGCACCGGCAGATGTGGCTAATTTAGTAAATTCCAAAACAAAGGTAATTCTTTCTGGGTTCCAGACGAAATACGGTGAGTTGCTAAATTCTTGATAAATGTGGCGCTGAACTAATTCGAGATTACAAGTTTTGCCAGATAAAATTAACCAATCAACTTTATGTGTATTCCAAGAATCTATATTTTGGTCTTGGAAATTTAGGCGACTTTCCATTAGTCCTTTAGCGATTCCAATGGCTTCTTTAATAGTGGAAGCCGCAGCACGTTCAAATTGTTGGCTGTCTAGAGTCACGCAAAAATTATCAGGATTTATGACTTGGAATTTTATGCCACTTTGAGTCAGGATTTCGGAAATTTGTTGTTCAGAAATAGTAAAATATGAAAGTGAATTATCTGCTGGTGTTTTTTGCCCAAGTTTGAGTTTAGCCGCTTCAGCATGATCCCAGAGAGTATAAAAGCTTTGTAGTCTTTGGGGTGCTTGGTGCCATCGCGTTGGTAATACTTTATCGGCAGTATCTAGGGCATCTTTATAAGCCGCATCCCCGTCGGGATTTTCTTTATCTAAACATTTTAATAAGCTGCCGCTTTTGAATTTACCTTGTTCTAAGAAACGCTCATTTAACTCAGCATTAATTAAATCTTCTAGCTTTTCGCTCTCGATGTCACCTGTAGTTATGGCTGTTAAGAGAAAGTCAGCGATCGCCACTTTCAATAATCTAAATATTCTCAGGGTAATTAATTCACCACCTAACTGCAAATGTCCTGAAGAACCTAATAGTTTGGGAGTTAATTTATAGTAACGTCCCCCTAAGCCTCTATCTTCATTTTCTGCGAAGGTAGGAGTTTTATCTTCTAAAGTCAATTCAATTAAAGCTAAGTCTGTGGTTCCTCCACCGATATCCAAAACCAGGACATTTTGTGACCATTTATTTTCAACTTGACGACAACGAGTTTTAAAAGACTCAATTCCTATGTTGAGATTTCCGCCAAATTCTCGCCACAAAAAGAATATTGCGACTGAGACAGCTTCATCATAAGCAGTT
>PWQB01000164.1 GCA_003556955.1 Nostocaceae cyanobacterium CSSed10_463m | reverse complement strand
GCTAACTCTGCATAACACAACGCGCCCACCAGAGATACCAAGCCACCAGCGAACCACAACAGCAGTACCACTATATCGCTACCTGCTTGAACTGCCACTAATGCCGGGGTTTGAAAAATTCCCACCCCAATCACAATACCCACAATCAGCGCTACTGCATCGGATAATGTCAGTAACGATTTGGGATTTGCTGCTTCAGTCGTCGCTCCTGACTCAACTAAATTGTAGTTTTCCTGACTACTCACATTCATACCTCATTCGTGTTGAGTATACCGAGCGAAGAACTATCCTCAGTATACCCAAGACTGCAAAACTCAACACCTGGCACTACTTTTTTGGTCGGGTTTCCCAACTCACCAATAACTGAAAGGTGGATATTGTGCCACCACCGCAGATCAGCATCGACAATAATTTTCCCTGTACTATCGTTGAGGACGAACTTATTGCCAATAATGTTCACTACTCTTTTCTTTCAATAGTCCTAAACCTCGTCCATCATGAAAAGTGGAGTTGTTGTCATTGCGACGTAAGGAAGCAATCTCACCATCTTGAGTAAAAACTACAGTTCTCAAAGTAGACAAGGTTTAGTTGTTTGTGCAAGCAACAATTGTGGGATAGACAACATAGGTATTGTGGCTGCTATCATCGCAATTGTCAATTTTTGTAAAATTCGCCGCATTTCTAGGAAAATAACTCTCTGAAATCCTCTTCCTTTCTTGGTTCCTTTGCTAATAAATTCATCAAGTTTTCCGCAGCACAATATCTCTAGCGGAATGGTTCAATCACAATTTTTGCTATAACCCTAAAATTAAGCGAGCTACATTCAGGTAAATTAAAACTCCCAACACATCCACCGCAGTAGTAATAAAAGGTGCTGACATCAAAGCCGGATCTAACCCCATCTTACGGAATAGAAATGGCAGCGCGGAACCAGAAACTGAGGCTAAAACGCAGATAGAAAATAGACTGATACCTACAGCCAAAGCCACTGCAAAATTGCCTTGTAATAAATATGCCCATACTATAACTACAGTACCTAACATACCTCCGAGCAACACGCCAGCCAACCCTTCTCGTTTGACTATATTTAAAGCTTCACTAGTGCGAACGTCTTCTGTGTTCAAACCTCGAATCACCACGGTGGAAGACTGCGCGCCCACGTTTCCACCTGTATCAATTAACAAGGGGATAAAGGCAGTTAATGCCACGACTTTTTCTAAAATATCTTCTTGATTGGTGATTACCGCCGCCGTACCACTATTGGTGATCAACAGAATAAACAACCAAACTACACGCCTACGGGCAACAGTAAATAAGTTAGTCTGAAAATAATTATCACCACCAGATTCTAAACCACCTAATTTATAGATGTCTTCTGTGGTTTCTTGTTCTAAAATATCCAGCACATCATCCACTGTCACAATACCCACTAGACGCTGTTCCGCATCTACTACAGGAATGGCTACAAAGTCATAGTGCTGAATTGTCCGGGCTACTTCCTCTTGGTCAGTCCCAGTATTCACAAATACCACATCACGAGTCATAATGCTGCCCAAAGTTTCCTGTGGTTGCGCCAAAATCAAATCCCTTAAAGAGAGAATCCCCGTTAAGCGACGAGCATCATCAGTGACATAAATATAGTAAATAGTTTCTCTTAAGTTAGCCAAAGAACGAATTTGCGTTAATGCCTGAGTAATAGTCAAATTTTCCTTGAGTGACAGATACTCAGGAGTCATAATCCGCCCCGCAGTATTAGGCGCATAACCTAACAGCAAAGCAGTAGCCGCCCGTTCTGTCGGACTCAGTTGTTCTAACAGTCGTCGCACAACCTTAGCCGGAAGTTCGTCAAACAAACGCGCCCGATCATCAGGGGACATATTATCAACGATTTCCTGCACATCCTGACGCTTAAAGTCTTCCAATAGTGTTTGCTGTACACTGGGATCGAGGTATTCAAAGACTTCTATCGCCTCTTCTTTAGAAAGTAACCGAAAAGCGATCGCCTGGGTAGGTTCTGGTAAACCTTCAATGGATTCAGCAATATCTGCAACCTGAACTGGAACTAACAAAGCTTTAGCACCCTGAAAGTTCTTTTGTTCAAGTAGCACTTGTAGCTGCTCGCGCACTAGGTCTTGTAACTCTTGTCGGGATCTGCTTTGCATATCTGAACTAATGATAAAGGCAGTGTTCTTTACAGCTAATTTGCTATTACTGTGACCAAGTGTGACATCTTACCACCCTATCAAAGATAGTACTACGATTTTTACCTTAAACAGCAAGAAGGCTCACACTTACCGCAGATCGGAAGTGTCGAGATGAATCGCGCGTGAGTTGACGACAGTTCTTTGACTAATTTCTCCCACAGGGAGAACAAGGAGGAGGACAAGCAGGAAACGAACAAACTTGGCGGTGGCTATAAAGAGAGTATGGGTGGTTGACAAGCGCCTGATAATTTGCTATGCTAAGTTTGATAAGGAAGAACTAAGTTTAAAAAAATCATCACTTGAGACTGATTTATACAACGAATATTCTAAAATCTGCTACTAGGCCAAAGTAAAATATCGATCATTTCGCCCGATACCAAACCCCACAGAGCCAAGACAGTCAAAACCCAAAATGAATCAGTTTTGTTGAAACCAGCAAAACGCATTTCTAAGTCAGCTAAAAACGTAGTAGCTATGGGTATGAGAAATAAACTAAAAAATAGTGACCAAGTTTCCACCAAAGCCACTGAGAGACTTAAAAATAAAACCACCACCAAAATTCGAGAGCCAAACGCCACTAACTGCTCTAGCCAAACAATAGTTTTTCTCACAATGGCTAAAGTAACAGCAACAACAAAAGCTCCCGTTAACCAAACAATGTGATGAGCAGCAAGATACCACCCCAACAGTGCATAAGCTAACCAGAGTAATATTAGGGGCATCACGGGAATTCGGTGAAAAAATCCCACATTCATTATTTCTCCCCCAGCTTTCAAAGATTTAAGCACACATATCCTAATTTTAATCAAAATCATCCCAGCTATTGTTACCGTTATTTTTATTCACAAATACTCTCATAATTTAAGCTCATCCCCTGACTAAACCGAGGGATTAAACAGCATCCTGCTACGCTAACGACTAAATTGCCTTTGCAGATTTTCTACCTCTTCTACAGTTCTTTCTATGCCTTCTTCAGCAATATTTTTCACATAATTAATCTTGATTTCCTCTAACATATCTACAAATAATTGCTCTAACTCTTGTAAATTATGCCGCTTTTGTAACTCGACTTCTAAAGCCTCACGAAAGTTTTTGATTAATCTACCTGTTACCTCTGCACCAACAGGATCTTCTAAGGCTTTCAGCAAGGTTGCGTAAGCAGATTTCGTTAAGTTAGCGGCTAATTGTTCAACTAACTGATTCGGTAATTGATTCAGTCCAGGAATTTGCTGTAATTGCCGAATAACAGGAGATTCATTGATAGTGCTTTGAATAGTGTGATGTATTAAATCTGCAATATCAGGCTGAATTTTAGGTAAGACATCATAAATACTTACTTTTACCAATCGGGAGGTAATTACTTGTAACTCACTTTGGTTATTTATCTGTACATAAGGACGACGGGATTCTGGGTGAAATAACCAACGAGAAACATCTCCTTTTTTAATTGATTTCTGCATTTGATCTATGACTTGGATTCCTACCATTTCTGTGATTTCTTGGGCGAAACCCACAGCAAAGTCACGGTTAATTTGTGCCTTAAATGGATCAAGATTTAATAATTTTGATTGGTAAAGGCGAATAGTTACCGGAATTACTCGCAACCATCGGGCAAAAGGTATTAGCAAAAAGACATCATACCAACGTCGCAGCATGGCTTCTAACCAATTCAAATGGGGATTCCGGCGACTGGTTTGAAAAGTCCGTGATAAAAAATTTAACGCAAATATCAGGACAAAAGGCAAATCCATTAACCAAAAATAATCAATAAATTTACCGTATATATTAATATCTCGATAATAATTAGCTTGAATTAAAGGGCGAATCTCACTATTCCAAAATTCTATTTCTTCCCGCCAACCAGCTTGTTGTAAATAATCTGGATGCCAAAATTTAGCAAAAGCATCACGCGCCGAGGTTATACCCGTCCTTTGGCGCATTTCTTCTTGAATCTTTTCGAGGGTGCTGCTTTTATCTGCTACCGCAAACGGATTATCTTCAATAATTTGCGTACTGAGGCGACTTAATTCTGCTAATTGATTTTCTACTTCCGGTGATTTTAATCCAAAAGCTACAACTTGGGATTCCAGATTTTCCACCTGCTGAAGATAATTCTCTGTTGATGGATGGGGTTTAATACCCTTAACTGGGTCATATAATTGGGTTAGGCTGGGAATAACTTGTAGGTAAAAGTCCCTGGTATATAGGTAACTGATATCAAACAACACTAGCCCTAAATTAATTAAGGCCAAAATAGCAATTAGACGTTCTCGCAAAATATTGCGGGAAACAGAAGTTTTTTTTTCATGGATTTGATCATCATCAGGGAATCAATACAGTTTATCTATAGGAATACGGTTTGATTGCTGAACAGGGAACAGGGAACAGGGAAAGAGGAATAACGTGTACGGATTTTTATATGGCTTACGCCACGCAAGCTATCAAAAATCCATTAGGAGTCCTATATAAGGTTAAGTTTAACTATCAGCAACTTGACAAAAAACCATAATATGCGGTAAATATTTATCACAACTAGAGTGAACAATTTTTAATCCAGCTTTTTCTAACTCCTGTGTCAGTTCAGGCATCTCATACTTGTGATGTTTCCAAATAGTCACCTCTTCATCTTTTAAAATCTCTAAATTCTCATTTATTCCCCATTGGCTAAAACTGAAAGTGTAATTTTGCAGAAATCTAATATTAGCAGTGATACTATCTGTTTTAATATCATATTTTCTGACAAGTTGGCAATCTTCTGCGCTAATTCCCATTTTGCTGGTAATCCATTCATATAACCCTTCTACATGATATTTACAGCCACCTCG
>PWQB01000025.1 GCA_003556955.1 Nostocaceae cyanobacterium CSSed10_463m | reverse complement strand
GGGGCTGGGGGTGGGGTTTAATGATTGTGGAAATCGTAAATAATTAGGGATTGCTGAATAAATATAAAACCCAGATAAATCAAAGGTTTGAGGCTGATAAACCCGAAAGTATGTGCAAGGTTTTTGAAGGGTGTACCATCAAAAGTGTGAATTTTGGGTTGAATAAATCATAAAATTTGGGGATGACAGATCATTGAAACTGTTCCCTGTTCCCTGTTCCCTGTTCCCTACCTCGGCACACTACGCGAACACCAAGCCCTAATTAACTGAATTTGAGCATCAATTAGGCTAAAACCATGAACTTGGCTGCTGCAAAAATTCCTTTTCCGATGCAGTTGAAGTCCGTCCCAAAATGCTATTACGATGGGGAAAACGCCCAAAACGCGCAATTATTTGTTGATGAATTAATGAGTGTTCAATGGCTTTAGCGCTATCAGAATCATCGCTTAGTTGTGAAAATAGCTTGACAGACTGACGCTGATGTGTAATGTTTTCACTGTGTTCAAAAGGTAAATAAATAAACCAGCGTTGCACAGGCAAAAGTTGGCAGTCATAGCCTTGTACAACTGCATATTGTGCGGCTGAAAGTGCTTCCCAATCAGTTGCAAAGGCTTCTGGCTGACCACGAAACATATTTCGAGGAAACTGATCCAATAATAGAATCAGCGCTAAACAGGTTTCGACAGAATCAATCCAGTCATCTAGATACCCTGCTGCTGCTTTTTGGTAATCTGGTAGAAACTGATGGCGAACTTTCTGATCAAATTCGGCGTTTTCCCCAAACCAATAATCCTTCGGTTTGCCGTAATCTGGTGCATCTGGATGACCAAACCAAAATTCCAAAATAGTTTTTGCCTGTGACATTGCCTTTATTTGACCTTACATAAAACTTGCCGCATCTTACGCATATTTGCAGGCAATTCAAAATTCATAGCTTGTTGAATGAAAATTGAAGGGATGGGAATATTAGGTGTAGCTTGTACATGATATGCCAACAAAGTACCATTACCTAAATCTTGTAAATCTAGCATGGCTTTAAAATCAACAAAAGTTCCTTTTTGCATCCTAAATTGAATTTGTTGCCCTAAAGATTCTACAACATCAAGATAAATCTCGACGTGAGCCGTAAAAAATAAAAAGGTTTTTTGCGCTACTTGATACAGTCGCTTACCTTCACCCTTGGACAAAACTTCGCTTTTGGTGATATCTGGGAAATATTGTACCCAACGAGGGTAATCAGTTAATTGCTGCCATACCTGCGATCGCAATAACGGTAAATACATACAGGCAGTAACCGATCCACCCCAGGCTGTATGGGATTGGGTTTGCAACAAAATTTCACCCTGCATCAGCGACGCTTGCTTTTCGTGACTCCAAGGCATATTCAAACCTCTAATAATCGAGTCTGAGATATGAGACGCAGACATATTAATTTTACTTACTCCTCAACTTCTCCACCTGTCAGCCCTGAAACTGTGAACCATAAGATCGGAGCCAGTCCCACCTACTCAATTCGAGTTCCAGTGCTAAACGCTCAAACCAATCATTTTTAGGACATTATTCAGAAATAATACTGCAAAAACTGTATGGATTATCACTCTTCATCAAAACCATAAGTTACTTACCTGCAAAATAGCACTACTTCTGGATACAAATCGCAGTTGCAACAGCTAGAATGTCACTAACACAGTGGTTTTTCATGATGTTGTACAGTTTAGGCAAATACAAAGAAAAAGTAAATTAAGTGAATCAATCTTCTTTAAATCGGACATTAACCCAAGTATTTGGCGTTCTTCTCGGTATTGGACTAGCCGTTTGGGTACTCAGAGGTTTTGGAATTTTAACCTTTATTCCAGGTGGAGTGATTGGACTATTATTACTAGGAGCGATCGCTGTCGGGATTATTAGCTATGTACAGAGAACTTGGTGGCGCTTGTAATCTCAATATACTTTTAAAACAGGGGAAAAACTATGGAAAAGTATGTATGTACTGTTTGCGACTACGAATATGACCCCGAAATTGGCGATCCTGATAGTGGGATAGCCCCAGGAACACCCTTTGAAGATATCCCAGATGATTGGGTGTGTCCAGTGTGCGGCGCGACCAAAGATTTATTTGAACCGCTAGAACCGTAGGGTGGAAGTTAGGGACTTCCAGTTAAAAAATATTCCATTGCTGAGGTAGGCAGGGGAGCAGGGAGCAGGGGGGATAAAGAACAAAGATAGTCTGATGAAATGGGGCAATTGAATTTCTGGACATCCCTTAAAAGTCAAAAATCAAACAGCTGATGGAGTCCCTATTTATGCTGTGCTGTACTAGCCTAGAATTAGATGCTATATCATAGAGACGTTTTTTAATTTGTTGCCGTTAAATATTGTCGTTATTGGGGGTGGGGCGGCCGGATTTTTCGGCGCGATCGCTTGTGCTAAAGTTAATCCTCACGCCCATGTCACTTTAATCGAAGCTAGTCGTCAACCACTAGCAAAAGTCCTGATCTCCGGTGGAGGACGTTGTAACGTCACCCATGCTTGCTTTGAAGCAGCCCGATTAGTTCAAAATTACCCCAGAGGTGGAAAAGCGCTCAGGGGTGCTTTTAGTCGCTTTCAAGCTCAAGATACAGTGGATTGGTTTACCCAACAAGGTGTACATCTGAAAACTGAAGCCGATGGCCGGATGTTTCCCATTACAGATAATTCCGAAACCATTGTGGAATGTCTGATTAAAGCTACAGCCAAATCAGGTATAGAATTACGTTTGGGAACACCAGTAGTTGCTGTCAAACAAGTTAACCCAGCAGCAGGATTTGAAATTCTGTTGAAATCGGGAGAAACCAAAAAGTGCGATCGCCTACTATTGGCAACAGGCAGCAACCCTGTAGGTTATAAAATCGCTAGAGAGTTTGGTCATCACATTGAACCCCCTGTACCTTCTTTATTTACCTTTAATATTCCCGATCCCAAGCTGAGAGCATTGGCTGGGGTGAGTATGAACCCTGTACAATTACGGTTAGCTGGTACAGGAAAACCCCTATTAGAACAAACTGGGCCATTGTTAATTACCCACTGGGGAATGAGTGGCCCAGCTGTCCTGAAACTTTCAGCTTGGGGTGCGAGATTTCTGCACGAAAACCGCTATCAAGCTAAATTATGGGTGAATTGGTTGCCTGATTTCAACCAAGAACAAGTACGGCAAAAAATCTTAGCAGTTAAGACAGAATGGGGAAAAAAGGCGATCGCCTTACATCGTGGTGTTGACCTACCCCATCGCCTCTGGCAATATATTGTAGACCGTGCAGGTATTACTACTGAAGACCGTTGGGCAGAATTACCCAAACAAAAATTAAATCACTTAGTCCAAGAACTAACTCAGGGAGAATATTTAATCCAAGGAAAGGGAGTTTTTAAAGAGGAATTTGTCACCTGTGGCGGTGTCAACTTGAAAGAAGTCAACTTTAAGACAATGGAGAGTAAGTTAATTCCTGGTCTTTACTTTGCCGGCGAAATTTTGGATATTGATGGCATTACCGGTGGTTTTAACTTCCAAAGTGCTTGGACGACATCATATTTAGCTGGTAACGCAATGGGAACTGTCCAATGAACTTGTATATAATACAACTCAATCTTTGTAGTTAATTAATGGTACGTCAGAGAGCGAAAATGATATTTCATTTATACCATCATGAAATTTAACGAAATTGTCAGTAAACTTGCTGAAGCTGCGACAGATAATAGTCTCAGCAATAACCAAGACCCAGAAATTACAGGTTTAGCGGCCTTAGATGAAGCTGCACTTGGTCATCTTAGTTACGTTGAAGGAGCAAAGTTTGCGTCTCTGGTTAGCCAGACAAAGGCTAGTGCTTTAATATTGCCTCAAGATAAAACGTTACAGTTACAAGCACAAGAACGGGGTATAGCTTGGATAGCTACGCCAGATCCGCGATTGTTGTTTGCTCAAGCGATCGCACTTTTTTATCAACCATACCGTCCCAGCCCAGAAATTCATCCTAGTGCGGTGATTCATCCCACAGCCAAACTAGGTGAAGATGTTTACATTGGCGCTCATGTTGTCGTCCAGCAAGGCGTAGAAATTGGCAATGGTGCAATTATTCATCCCAATGTAGTGATTTATCCCGATGCCAAAATAGGCGATCGCACCACCTTACACGCTAACTGCACCATTCATGAACGTACTCGCATCGGGAACGATTGCGTAATTCATAGTGGGACTGTAATCGGTGCAGAAGGCTTTGGTTTTGTCCCTACCCGTACTGGCTGGGTAAAAATGGAACAATCTGGCTATACTGTCTTAGAAGATCATGTAGAAGTTGGTTGCAACAGTGCCATTGATCGCCCAGCCGTGGGAGAAACACGCGTAGGTAGTTATACAATAATTGATAATTTGGTACAAATAGGACATGGTTGCCAGATTGGTTCAGGTTGTGCGATCGCTGGTCAAGCTGGCATGGCGGGAGGCGTGAAAATCGGGAAGCGTGTAATTTTGGCGGGACAATCAGGAATTGCCAATCAAGTAAAAATTGGTGATGGGGCGATCGCCTCTGCTAAAGCCGGAATCCATAATGATGTCGCACCAGGAGAAATTGTTTCTGGAATACCAGCCGTACCTCACAAATTATACCTCAAAGCATCTGCTATATATCATCGTCTGCCGGAAATGTATCAAGCCTTCAAGCAATTACAACGCCAATTAGGAAAAAAGTAAGTGGGTATCGGGAAGGTTGTAGGGGCGGGTTGAGTAATATCCTCATTGATATTGAATAATATCAATGAACCCGCCCTTACTCGGAAATTGGGACTGGGAGGAAGTCTTTTCCCAATCACTAATGACTAATGACCAATGACCAATGACTAATTCCTAATAACTAATCCCTAATTTTTCTAAAACTGGCTGGGTAGAAACAATGTGACGATCTAAACCAAGTTCCTTGGGGCTAACTCCTAAAGCCAAAGCAATCAACTGCGGTAAATGCAAAATTGGTAAACCCAGCCGTTTCTCAATTACCTTTTCTACTTC
>PWQB01000345.1 GCA_003556955.1 Nostocaceae cyanobacterium CSSed10_463m | reverse complement strand
TCAAAACATAACTAACATCAACAGCTAACTTTTTCCCTAACTTCAGCAATTGACGACATTGATTAATGTCTTCTTTATTGCTCAAACTTGTGATACACAATGGTAAAATCTGACTTTTCAGACAGCTAAAGTATAACTCTTGCGATTTATGCAAAGAAATACCAATATTTAGCTGATAACTGACATCAATCAACCGTTCTAAACATTGAATTTCTATGGCAAAACTACCGTTAGCATCGTGTAACAATTGCCAAAGTAAGCGCATGATCAATTGTTCTAATATCTGCTTACCTTCAGGGATATTTAAATGACAATGCAGATGTTTAGCTTCAGTAGCGATCGCCTCTAATTCTATGATATGACCTAAGCTTAAAGCCGAATCAGTAATATCTTGCTCAAGCGATCGCAACGTCAGCATACAACGCGATCCCAAAGCAATATCGGCAGCTACCTGCAATTCTTGGGGAACCTCTAGCTCATCCCGGTGAAACGCCATCAGCACACCGTAATTATTCCGATAGACTTGGCTATAAAGTTGATCTAAACGGGTCAGTGTTTCCTGACTGAGTAACCGCATAATCCGGTGACGTTCTTCAGCAAACAAATTCTGCAAGCTGAATGTTTCCTCTTTAAATAACTGTGTCATTACCAAGATAGTTTGAGCCGCACTCGCTTGTTCTAAAGAACTAAACAGCTTTTCTTTCAACTTGCTGTAGTCACGCCGTCCGGTAAATAATTGAGTACAGCAGTGGAAATCCCAACCACCTAAATGCAAGACAGCAAATACTAAACTCTCACTTTCCCAGGTAATTTCTGACACCAACTGTAAATGTCCAACCGCCAGAGTCAATGATCCCATGCGTTGCAGTTGGTAATCTATCTCATTGACGGTGTAACAATAAACACGCTTTTGGTCAGGATGAGGATATTTAGCTTTTCCAGGATGAGGATTGGGCTTCTCTGTAGATTTATGATTACCAAATAGAGAAGTAATGGCATAGTGGGCGGCTACTTGCTTCACACTAACTTGGGCAGTTTGCACCAATTGGCGATACACTTCCCCACCATGTTTGAAACTATCCACATTACTGGGGGCTAATCCCAAGAGTTTGAGGAAACTTTTTTCCAACTGCACACCAGCCACATCTCCAGCCAATTCCAAAGCACGGGAAGCATAGCGGAGGATTTGCGTACCTTCTGGACGAGAAATTTCTTCAAAAAACCAGCCGCAACTGGTGAACATCAGCAAAGCGTGACGCTGCATTTCTAACAGCCGCAAAGCATCAACTTGTTCGGCGGCGGTGAGTTTGTGGGTTTGATGGCGAGACAAGAAGGAGTTAACATTAGCAGGAGAGCGATCGCCTATCACTTGAATATATTCATCTCGTGCTAACCAGGGATCATTAAATAGCAGCCCAGCATTTTCTTCATACACCTCAACGAGCTGATCCCGTAGCCAGTTTAAAGCATCCCGCAGAGGTCGCCGCCATTTTTGATGCCAAACCCCACCTTCACCACCACAACCACAATCATCTTGCCATCTATCGACACCGTGGGCGCAACTCCAAGCTGTGGCGGGTTTAATTTCCGCTTCCCAAGTGGGAGTATTCAGGCTGAGATAGTGAGCAAAGTTTGTCACCGTCCAACCGTGTTTAGGAAACTCACCGATAAAAGCATAAGCTAAAGTTTTCTCGGTTCCCTTCTTATGGTGTCCGAAGGTTTCCCCATCTGTAGCCACAGAAATTAACTGTGCTGGACGATGATCCCCACGTACCGCCGAACCGATGCGTCCGGCGAAGTGACTGGAATTATAGACCACATCACTAAAACCCATATCCCGTGAGATCGGACCATCGTAGAAGAAGATATCAATATAAGGGCGGGTATCAGTGCCGCTACTTTCTTTGAGATAACAGCGATAAGGACGGGTAGGATCAATTTGACTACCGCCGACTTCTTGCCATTCCGGGTGGGGATCATTCTCCGTTGGTAGGGGACGGCAACGCTGCGCCTGAGATGGTGCGAGGATAATGAAGCGAATACCTTCAGCAACCAAAGCTTCTAAAGTTGCATAGTCCACACCCGTTTCCGCTAACCACATACCTTCGGGATCACGCCCAAACCGAGAGCGAAAATCTGCTTTACCCCAGCGAATTTGGGTGTATTTATCCCGTTCATTAGCCAGAGGCATAATTATGTGATTGTATACCTGTGCGATCGCATTACCATGACCATGCAAGCGCTGACAACTCTTGATGTCTGCCTCCAAAATGCGCTGATACACCTCAAAATCGTAGCGTTCTAGCCACGACATCAGCGTAGGCCCCATATTAAAGCTGAAATATTCGTAATTATTGACAATATCTACAACTTCACCCTGGTCATTGCAAACCCTGGCAAAGGCATTGGGGCGATAGCATTCCCAGTGAATGCGTTCATTCCAATCATGGAAAGGTGCAGCACTGGGTTGACGTTCAATCGCATCTAAATAAGGGTTTTCCCGTGGTGGTTGGTAAAAATGACCATGCACCGTCACATAAACACCAGTCGCCTGTTTCAGGGGATCAGTCTGGTGAGTATCGTGGGGAGTTGAATGTGATGTAAAACTTGCGCCAGGGCTAACTGGCCTTTCAGCAGCAGAAGTCATGTATATTTATCCAAATAAAAAACTTACATTTGCGCCGAAACCTGGGATTTAAACCTTTCTACAGAGGTTTGAACATAAATCCGGTATCCAGCAAAACTTTGATTATAGAATACAGTCAAATTTTCCAGAAAACTGTTTGACTAAAGCCGGAAATCTGCGTTATCGCACATTATGAGTAGCGTTGGTCAAATATTTTAGAGTTTATTTATCTATTAAACCCCATATTTTGGAGAAAATCATGGCTCTAATTGATATTTTTACTACGAAAGTTTGCAAAAACTCCATAAATTGCAATTTTATTTTACATAGCGAGTACCACTGTATAGACAGTCTAATTTCTCAGGAAACCGCAGACACTTCAGAGTATCCTAGTGTCTGGTTGCAAAATATTGCCAATCATCCAAAACATCTGTCATCTGTGCATGATACTCTCACCTTAAGGTAGCAAATGTCAGTTAAAAACACACTTTTTCTGGTTTTATTACTGTTCATTCCAGTTTCCCTAGCAGCCCACATTTTGGAGTGGGGAGACTTGATAGTTTTCATTACAGCTGGTTTAGCAATTCTGCCCTTAGCCGCTTGGATGGGTACAGCTACAGAAGAAATAGCTGTAGTAGTTGGCCCTTCATTGGGAGGATTACTCAACGCCACTTTTGGCAATGCTACAGAATTAATTATAGCTCTAGTTGCCCTAAATGCCGGCTTGGTGGATATAGTCAAAGCCAGTATTACAGGTTCGATTATCAGCAACTTACTACTGGTGATGGGTTTTTCCATGCTTTTGGGTGGACTGCGTTACAAGGTACAAACATTTCAATCTGTTGTGGCGCGGGTGAATGCTTCGGCGATGAATTTGGCTGTAATTGCCATTTTGTTACCAACGGCTGTGAATTATACTTCAGTAGGAATTAGTGAAAAAGTTCTGCAAAATCTTTCCCTTGCAGTTGCTGTGGTGTTAATTCTGGTGTACGTTCTGACGCTGTTATTTTCAATGAAAACCCACGCCTATTTATATGATGTGGGTGTTGCAGAGATAGAAGAGGAAGAAACACCTCATACCAAACCTAATATCTGGCTATGGAGTGGTGTGTTGTTAGTATGTACTTTGTTTGTGGCACTGGAATCTGAAATGTTGGTAGGTTCTTTGGAAGTAGCCACATCTCAACTCGGTTTAACATCTCTGTTTACAGGGGTGATTTTGGTTCCCATTGTTGGTAACGCGGCTGAACACGCTACCGCAGTAACTGTGGCTATGAAGAATAAGATGGATCTTTCTATATCGGTCGCTGTGGGATCAAGTTTACAAATTGCCTTATTTGTTGCACCAGTTTTAGTGATAGCTGGATGGGTACTTGATAAACCGATGGATTTGGATTTTAACCCTTTTGAATTAGTCGCTGTAGCTGTATCAGTTTTAATTGCCAATAGTATTAGTTCTGATGGTGAATCTAATTGGTTAGAAGGAGTGTTATTATTAGCTGCTTATACAGTTTTGGGGTTTGCTTTCTACTTCCATCCAGTCATTGATGGTATTGGCTAGTACCGCAAGGCGGAAGCAATAAACCGCCGGAGGTTCAAACCCCCGTCTGATAGCGAAAGTCGTCTAAAGACGACTGGGAAAAGATTTCAGTCTTTTTTAATTGACTTTAGCTATGAGCGCGGAAATTGATTTGGGCGAGGGTTTTGTAGCTGATTTCAAATGCTGCAAGATATAAGAATACATGAAAACTACTGTATAACAAAATCTAGCCATGTCGGTTGAATTGCATTTGTAGTTATTTTTTGTACTGGGTTGGAATTGACAAAATTCAAATTTTTCCCTAAATAGCTTAATCAGGGTTAAAATTCGTACAATTTGTCATGGTATTAATGATTTAAAAATTGCGGTTTAGCTAGGATTTTGCCAGTTGTACTACTGATTAAATTATTTAATGAATATATTTATTTACTGCTCTGAGTTACTGATAAATTTGATGAGACTTTGGGAGGAAGACAGTAAATCCTAAGTTCCTGTAAATTAGACTAAATTAAAATATAGCAGTTATTTATTGAGCGGGTGTGATTAGAATTAATTATAAATAATACTTGCAAGTAAAAGTTACATGATTTTTATAATGTTTATATATAATATTATTGACTCTTGACAAGTTTATTTGTCAAGCTAGAGTTAAAGTTGTTATAAGATGAATGACGATGAGCGAAATCAGCCTACTGATGACGGCTATATTAACTGCAAAAAAACTGAATTTACCGAATAAGTTACCGAAGCAGCAGCCATTGGAAATGGAAAATGGCTCGGATAACCTAACCAGAAATCATTTCACTCAATTAGTTACAAATCATGACATCACACCACCTGAGTTCATGAAGATAAATCACATTTCTCCAGTGACTTCAT
>PWQB01000309.1 GCA_003556955.1 Nostocaceae cyanobacterium CSSed10_463m | reverse complement strand
GTAGTCCGCCAAGCGCTAGATACTCACAATGTCCTCAAAGCCCGCACTCGTGAACTGACTCGCACCCTCCGCCAGGAATCGCTGCTGAATACAGTCACAAATACCATCCGCAGCGCCTTAGACTATCGGCAAATTCTACAAACAATTGTGAATACAGTGGGTGATCTGTTGGAGGTGGATGTTTGTCTGTTACGTCCTTTTCAAGATGGACAATTGGTCGATGAAGGATTCATTTACCAGAAAGTTGCTACTTCATCACCTAATTTACCCGTCCCCCCAGCCTCTGTTTTAGCTCAAACTGTCTGGGAAACTCGTGAAGTTCAGGTAATTTACAATGTCGTAGATGATGAGCGTGTTCACGGGGGAACACCAGAACTTTGTCAGCGAGCGGCAGCTTTTGCAACAGCAAACATCTGTTCTAGTGTGATAGTACCTTTGATTTGTCAACAGGAATTAATGGCAGTGCTGGCGCTACACCAGTGTTTTCAATCTCGCTCCTGGGATAAGGATGAGGTACATCTGGTCTTAATGGTAGCTGATCAAGCTGCTTTAGCTTTGTCTCAATCTTATGCCTACGAGCAGGTACGCGCTCTGGCTAAAAGAGAATCTTTAATTAATACAATTACGACGGCGATTCGTTCTAGCTTAGATCCTCAAGATATATTTGCGGCTATTACTCAACAATTAGGACAGGCTTTAGAAGTCAATGGCTGTATGTTGTCTTTGTGGGGTGAGGAAGATGAATTTGTCCATTGTGTGGGCTTGTATGATAGTTCTAACAGTGATGAAAATTCTCAAACTACCCCGCAGCCAGTTTTAAATAGTCAAGTCCTGGTAAGGGCAGAATCAGCAGAGCAAACACCTGTTCCCAAAAGTCCGCTCCTGCAAGAAATTTTGCGGACACAGGAGCCAGTGGTAATTCACGACATCAGCCATTGTGCTTTAGAAATCCAATCTGTAGATTTGCCTTTGGAAATGCCAGCGCGATCGCTCATGGTAGTTCCTCTACTGGCCGATGATAAATGTATTGGTAGTATTACTCTACAAGAATGTAGTAAAAACCGTCAGTGGTTGACATCAGATATCGAATTAGCGAAAGCAGTAGCAGCTCAAGCAGCGATCGCAGTCCAGCAATCACGTTTGTACCAAAAAACTCGTGAACAAGCCGAGCGCTTGTTACAACTAGACCAACAGAAAAACGAATTTTTCCAAAATATTTCCCACGAGTTCCGGACACCCATTACCTTAATTCAAGGGCCTTTAGAGTCTGCGGTAGCAGTTGGTGAAGGATTATCTTATCAACAAAGTGCGATCGCCTTGCGGAACTCCCGTCGCCTCTTAAGACTGGTAAACCAACTACTAGATTTACAGCGTCTAGATGCTGGCAAAATGCAGCCTAATTTCCGTCCCTGTAATTTAGTTGAATTTGTCAACCAAATTGTAGACTCATTCCGTCCCTATGTTGACAAAAAAGGACTGCATATAGAAACTCAAATGAGTGAATGTCCTCCAGTCTACTTGGACATAGAAAAATTTGACAAAGTGGTTTATAACCTGCTGTCAAATGCTATGAAGTTCACTCCTGAAGGTGGCACAATCACCATCAAATTGCAAGTAAAAGACAACCATTGTAAATTGCAAGTAAAAGACACAGGAATTGGCATTGCTCCTGCACAAATTCCCCAACTATTTGAACGCTTTCGCCAAGCCGAAGGTTCAGAAAATCGTTCCTATGAAGGTAGTGGTTTAGGTTTGGCTTTAGTCAAAGAATTAGTAGAAATGCATGGGGGCAAAGTCACAGTAGACTCTATTTATGGAAAAGGTACAACCTTTACTCTATTGCTGGTTACTGGTAATTCTCACTTACCTATAGAGCAAATCGTAGAAACTCCTTTAGAATTAAATACAACTCGTGTCAAAGTAGAACTAGCTGATTTAGAACTAATAGAATCAAGCACCGAAAATATTGAAAATACTACACAAAACCTATTATCTAATTCAGATGCACAACATACTATTTTAGTTGTAGACGACAATCCAGATTTGCGGAACTATGTAGCTGATATACTGCGCCGTAATAGTTATCGAGTGGAAACAGCCCGTAACGGTTATGAAGGATTTAGCAAAACTCAAGAAACTGTCCCCAGTTTGATAGTCACTGATTTAATGATGCCTATGATCACAGGATCAGAAATGATTAGAATGATCCGCGATCAGGATAGTTTAACAGGTATACCCATCATTTTACTCACAGCCAAGGTAGACGAAGAAACCCGCATCGAAAGTACAGAACATGGTGCAGATGCCTATTTAGCAAAACCATTTAATGATCGGGAACTACTGGCAGAAGTCAGGAATCTTTTAGCATTAAAAGCCAATGAAAAGCGGGTTTTAGAGCTAAATAATTACTTGACTGAATCTGTACTTAAACGTTTTTTACCGGCTGCATTAGTTCAAAAAGCCGCAGCCGGAAGTTTAACTCTTGACTTGCGCCCAGAACCCCGCTTGATTACAGTTTTATTTAGTGACATTGTGGGTTTTACCCAGCTATCAAATACTCTCAGATCCCGGCGAGTGGCAGAGTTGCTAAATGAATATTTAGAAACCATGACCAAAGTTGTGTTTAATAATGGCGGTACAGTTGATAAATTTATGGGAGACGCTATTTTAGCTTTATATGGAGCGCCGGAAGAACTCACCCCCAACGAACAAGTCCGTCGTGCTATCAGTACAGCCAGAGCTATGCAACACTCACTAGCTCACTTAAACCAGCGCTGGCAAAACCAAGGAATCTTTGACAATGGTAGTGATTCAGGCGTACAGTTTCGTTGTGGTATCCACCAAGGAACAGCAGTTGTGGGGATGTTTGGTAGCGCTGAACGTGCTGACTATACAGCTATTGGTCCTAGTGTGAATATTGCGGCTAGATTACAGGCTGCGGCTGTTCCAGGTACTATTCTGGTTTCTGCTGCTGTGGCAGACTATTTACAAGACGAAGAAATTACTAAAGGTAGTCCTTTAAAACTTAAAGGCATTGATGAAACAGTTCTCACCTTTGTTGTTAAACCAGAAATGATAGCTAGTCGCTAAGATGGAAACTGGATTTTGCCTCATGAGCAAAATGGCCGAATCATCTTTGGGTTCAAATATGACATCATCGGTTACTGACAAAACACCAATTCCAGCCTATGAACGCAGGCGGCACACAGATCCGCCGTTTTTATGGATTGCCATAGCCATAAGTTCAATTTCCTTGCATTTGCTGGTTTTCTGGTTTATGCGCTCATCTAATGTCTTTAAACCGTGGTTTCCTGAGCAAAACCAAACGTTTGTTCCTATTGAATTTATAGACATTTCTCCCACAGCAGAATCACCTGAGACATCTGAATTAGAAGTTGAAACAGCCCCACCGCAATCATCAATATCTCCGGAACAGTCTGCTTCAACCCCTTTACCAGAAAGTGCTGCACCAATTACACCCAGCTATCAGGATACTGAAACGATAAATTCTGATGCTAGTCTCTTTGCTGAAGGTGAAAGCAAAATAGAGGCTTTTCAACCTGAGACTGAAGTTTTTCCGGAAACAACAGTTTCAACGCCGACACCAACGCCGACACCAACACCGATACCAACGCCAACACCGACAACGACACCAACATTTCCCGCAGGTGATCTTCCTTGGAACCGTCGTGAGGAAGTTGTACTAGGAAAAGGACAGCCACTACCAACAGATATTCCATCTATTCCCTCAGAACTACCAAAACTTACCGAGGCTGAACAAAGGGAAACTGCACGCACTCTAGAAGAGGAAATAGCACCTACACCTGCTGGTGAAACTGCACCCAATCTAGAAGAGGAAACATTACCTAGTGAAACTGCACGCACTCTAGAAGAGGAAATATTACCTACACCCCTTGGTGAAACTACACCTAATCCCGAACAGGAAACAGCACCTACACCTCCTGCTGAAACTGCAAGCAATCCCACCCAAACAGGAATAAGGGTGACATTTACTTCAATAGATAGAACGGAAGTAGAGCAATTGATACAAGCGGGTAGATTAAGGCCAAATGGTCTACCTGATGTTTTAGCTATACATACGGGAAGTAATACCAAAAATTTAGAATCTAGCTATATATCTGGGGATTCTGTAATTGAACCGGCACAACTTTTAGCTAGCTTAATAATTGATCACAATGGTAACTTTCAACAAGCTCAAGTTCTAGAAATGGAACCAGCAAGTCTACAAGGTAAAAAAAGCTTGTATGAGCAAGTTCTCAATGATATTTTCATTAATGATAGGTTTTTGCCGGGACACAATCACAATGGCACAAGACCAGAGTTGAGTAATTTGTTTATGCGAATCAATATTCAACCAATGAGGTAGAAAGGACTAAAGTTCTGACTATAAACCGTGAAATTAATCAGCTTGGGGATATTCATCCCATAATTTGGTAGTTTCACGTAAACTCTGGTGATTACCATTACCCAAAATCAAATGATCTAATAAGGGGATGCCTAAAAGCTGCGCTCCGGCTAACAATTGACGGGTTAATTCTATATCTTCCTGGCTAGGTTCTACGTTACCTGAAGGGTGATTATGAGCAATTATTGCTCGCGTTGCACCTTGACGAATGATTTCTCTAAAAATATCACGGGGAGATGCTAAGGTTTCGGTGGCTGTACCGATGGTAATTACTTTGGTTCCCAATAAGCGATTTTTGACATCTAACAGCAGGACTGCAAAACGTTCTTGGGTTTGCCACATGAGGTCTTGACTAAGGGCAGCCGCAGCGACAATGGGGTTATCAATGGGTGTACTATCTGAGGGACGAAACTGAAAGGCTCGTTTGCCTAGTTCAATTGCAGCTAAGATGGTTGTGGCTTTTGCTGGGCCAATACCAGGAATTTGCATTAATTCTGCTGGTGTGACTTCTCGTAGTACAGCTAAGGGGTCACGTTGGTGTTTACTAAGTTCCTGTAATAAATACTGCCCTAAACCCACGGCTGAAAGTTTTCCCGGCCCTTGACCAGTCCCTAACAGAATT
>PWQB01000438.1 GCA_003556955.1 Nostocaceae cyanobacterium CSSed10_463m | reverse complement strand
TGGGAGCGGCAGTAGATTATCTTAGTAATATTGGCATGGATAAAATCCACGCCTACGAAGCCGAACTCACAGCTTATTTGTTCCAACAATTAGAACAAATACCCCAAATCACAATATACGGCCCCAAACCCAACGCCAAAGGGGAAGGAAGGGCTGCATTAGCTGCATTTACAGCCGCAGATGTCCATCCTAACGACTTATCGACATTATTAGACCAAGAAGGCGTAGCGATTCGTTCTGGACACCACTGCACTCAACCATTACACCGTTACTTAGGTTTACCGGGAACCGCACGGGTAAGTTTATCTTTCTATAACACCCGCGAAGAAATTGATATTTTCATCAAAGCGCTGAAAGAAACGCTGGACTTTTTTGCTGGTTTCATGAATTAATGTTAGGTGGGCGATGCCCACCTTTGTTAAACAGGGCTGTTCAAGGATCTTGCAGCTTTATGGGGAATAAAAACCACAAAAAAGCAATTCGCTCGCTGAACAAACGGATTGATGAACATCAAGAAAAGATTAGACTAGAGTATGAAAAAGATTATCCCGATCAAGGTTTGATTAGACATTGGAAAGCTGAAATTCAAGCTTTTGAAAAGGGGATTCAGCAAGCACTCAAACGATTGGGTAAATAATTATGCAAATTAGCGATCGCGTTCTCCCTATTGCCAATTCTACTCTCAGTAAATTAATTACAGAATTAGGCTCTGAATGCCAAAATGTTACGGCCTTAATTTATCAACTTCAGTCACCTTACTTGAGTACAAGGCAACAAGCTGAAATTCTCGCAGAGTTGCTAACTGCTACAATTCATTTACAGGTTCATTGTGGTGATGAATTTCAAGATTTAATTGCTAAAGAGATGGAATCATTACCTGATGATGATGAACAAGAAAATTAGGTTATTAGGGTAAAAGCGCTACAAGTATTTTTATCCTAAATATAGGTAAAATTTCATAATTTATATCTCATATTTTCATGGAATAGGTATTTTGATATGCTTGTCCAGTCAACGCTTGCTGAACAAAGAACAGTTTTACATAACGTAAGTTGGGAAACCTTTGAAGCCTTGCTGAGAGATACAGGTGAGGATAGAGGTTCTCGGCTTGCTTATGACTGCGGTACTTTAGAAATCATGACCCCACTTTTTGAACATGAAAATGCTAAAAGTAATTTTGGCAATTTTATTATTGCTTTAGCTGAAGAATTAGATATTGAAATTAGAAGTGCTGGTTCCACAACACTGAAGCGGCGATTAGCAAATCGAGGTATAGAACCAGATAATTGTTATTATATTCAAAATGAGCCAGCTATTAGAGGTCAGGAGAAACTAAATTTAGAAACAGATCCTCCTCCTGATTTAGCCATTGAAATTGACATTACCAGTAGTTCAGTTAATAAATTGGGTATTTATGCAGCGCTGGGTGTGAATGAATTATGGAGATATAACGGACAAGATTTAAAATTTTATCAGTTAGTAGAAGGGCAATATATTGAGTGTAGCTTTAGTATTGCCTTTCCCCTAATTTCAATGAGTGATATCAGTCGATTTATGCAGCAGAGTAAAAACATAGGTGAAATTGCTTTGTTGAAATCCTTCCGTATTTGGTTGAGAGAGAAAATACAGTAGTTAGTTAGCAATTTCTCTGTATCATTGCTTACGAATTACGAATTACGTTAGCGCAGCGTTTCCGCAGGAAATATTACGAATTACGAATTACGAACTACGAATTAGTAGATTTTCCCTTCTCGTATTTCATAGCTTTTGCATAATCACCCAAAGCCTCACAGGTGAATTTTAAACTTGCACGGGCTTGTTCTTCCATTCGGCAATCTTTAATTTTAATCGCTAAAACCAATCGTTCTTCGTAATATTTAATGGCTTTTTTATAGTCGCCTAATGCTTCACAAGTAACCCCTAAACTGCTCAGAGATTGTTCTTCAATACGTATATCTTGGAGTTCTCTGGCTAATTGTAACCGCTCTTCGTAATATAGAATCGCTTTGCCATAATTACCTGTAGCATAGCAAGCATTGCCCAGATTTTTCAGTAGCTTTGAAGCACTACGAATATGGTTGAGTAAACGTGCTATTCTGACACATCTTTCATAGTAAGCGATCGCTTGCGGGTAATTGTCCAAAGCATAATAAGTATTCCCGATATTCTTCAACACCTGTTCCATACCCCAATTGTCTTGGAGTTCTTCAACAATTTTTAAACTTTCTTGTTGATATTCAATTGCTTTAGAAAATTGACCAGCGGCTTTATAAAGCAATCCCAAATTATTTAATGCTGCCACCTCACTCCGCTTATTTGACATTTTACGGGTGATTATTAAACACTGTTGCAGATACTTAATTCCCTGTTTATAGTCGTTCAGGTGACGGTAAGCATTACCTAAGTGCGAAAGTACTTGTATCTTGATCAATAAATCTGGGTTAGTCTGTTCCAATGCTAGGCACTGCTGGGAATAAAAAATCGTGCTTTTGTAATCACTGGATGTATAAGCTACAAGTGCTAAAAAACAAAGTACCTGTTCTTGTTGTTGTATATTACCAGCTGCCTGAAACATTTGTAGCGCGTGTTTTAAGGATTTTAGCGCAGCTGTTAATTCCCCGGCTTGTTGCTGTTTAACTCCTTGTTCGAGTAGCTGGGATGCTTCCGATAACTGATGATCAGTTTCTAGTGGAAATACCATTTCCCCCAAGGTACTCTGGTCAAATTCACTTCTAGTCTGATGACGCTTAATGTGTTTGACCGTCTTTTTTATACTAGGGTTAGATTCATCTTTCGACATCGACCAATACCTGTTAACTTTTATGATAAACCTAGTGTTCCCAAAACCGTAGTTCTACTTTCATAGATGAAACATAATGATTTCCGTATTCTTAGGTACTAAGAAAGAATTAGCTGCCCTGGGAAGAGGAGAAATGCAGGTGGACGCAAATCAATCCATACCTAGCATACTAGGAAATGCTATAATAGAAAGCCTAATAATCCAAAAAATCCCCCGAAACCGCCCTGAAAATCAGCCATCAAGTTAGGACGCTTGATCTGGGGCGGAGTTCAAGCTTTGTCCCAGTCTCTCCCCTGCTCCCTGCTCCCCTACCCACGTCTGAGCCTCCACAGCCAGGAATCAGTATTTCAATTAAATTCTATGTTGCTGCTGTGTGATGCTAGTGGTAGCAATAGTTTCCGACAATAGTTGTTGTTCTTGAACTTAGCCAGAATTTGATTAATAGGTTGTATTAGTCAGCATACATAAGTTAGATTAACTCGGAACCCATAATCAAAGATTCTTTTTTGCAGATTGCTTTGAGTCAATTTTGACATTTTTAGGGATTTTTGCAACTACTCACTTGGGATACATCACAATCATGAAACCATTTCTTTTTGTCTCCGACTTGGATAATACCTTTGTAGGTGATGACAATGCTTTAGCCACACTGACAAAATCACTGAGTCAACATCGTCAAGAATACGGCAGTAAGATTGTCTATGCTACAGGGCGATCGCCTATTCTTTACCGCGAACTCCAAAAAGAAAAAAATCTCATGGAACCCGATGCTTTAGTTCTCTCTGTGGGTACGGAAATTTATCTAGACGGTAAAGATACCCCCGATGCTGGTTGGTCAGAAATCCTCTCCTCTGGATGGGATAGTGAATTGGTATTAAAAATCGCTGGGTCTTTTCCTGAGTTGGAACTGCAACCAGATTCAGAACAAAGAGCTTTTAAAGTAAGTTTCTTTTTGAATCAAGAGGTAGCAGCAAATGTCCTACCGCAACTAGAGGCAGAGTTGCTCAAATGTAAATTAAATATAAAATTAATCTATAGTAGCGGTATTGACCTTGACATTGTGCCTCTTACCAGCGATAAAGGTCAGGCAATGCAGTTTCTCCGTCAAAAGTGGAACTTTGCAGCAGAACAAACAGTTGTCTGCGGTGATTCAGGTAATGATATTGCTTTATTCGCTGTCGGCGAGGAACGGGGAATCATAGTTGGGAATGCACGTCCAGAGTTACTTAAGTGGCACAGCGAGTATCCCGCTAACTATCGTTACCTGGCACAGGCTGTTTGTGCTGGTGGAATTCTCGAAGGTCTAAAATATTTTGGTTTCTTAGAATGATTAGCTATCTCAAAGGCATTGTCGCTGGTATTCAAGCAATTGGCGGGGGTCGCATGATGTTGACCCTCGAAGTTAATGGTTTAGGGTATGATTTACAAGTTCCGCAACGCTTGGCAAAACAGTTACCAGATTCAGGCGGAGTCACACAAATTTTTACCCATCTGCAAATTCGGGATGAAGTACCGTTTCTCTACGGCTTTGCTTCCCCCGCAGAACGTGACTTGTTCCGCCACTTGCTAAGTGTGAGTGGTATTGGTGCAGCTTTAGCGATCGCACTATTGGACACTTTGGAAGTCCCAGATTTAGTTCAAGCCATTATCGCTGGTAATACCCAAATCTTAATTCAAGCCCCTGGTGTGGGCAAAAAAACCGCAGAACGCATCTGCTTGGAACTAAAAACCAAGTTAGTAGAGTGGCGCAAATCAGCAGGTTTCTTCGTCGCCACAGGCGGCCCCGCACCAGGGATTTTAGAAGAAGTGCAAATGACTCTTTTTGCTTTGGGATATACTGCCGATGAAGTGAGTCACGCTTTACACGTAGTCAGTGAAGATATTGGATTAACAAAAGACGCTTATGTGGAGGATTGGATTAAACAAGCGATCGCTCATCTTAGCAGCAGTGAAGAAGTTACTCATTCGTAATTCGTAGTTCGTAATTCGTAGTTCGTAATTCGTAATTAAGAAAGTCTGGGTTTTCAGGCTTGCATCTATTGTTATTGTTACTGCTTATAAGCTGTTGTGCATCCGTGCAAAAACTGCAAAATTCTCTTCCCCCCTGCACTCTGCACCCCTGCACCCTGCCCCCCTGCCCTCACAAGGGTAGGTTTTTAATGTTATCTGTGAAGGCAAGACTTGGAAGACAAGGAGGGAAAGTAGACAAGGTAGATTTTATACGGGCGATAGTCTTTTGACGGATTGT
>PWQB01000244.1 GCA_003556955.1 Nostocaceae cyanobacterium CSSed10_463m | reverse complement strand
TAAAGTCCGGGGCGAAAAATGTGACGGAGATTATTACAGAAACAGGACTCGGACAAGCTAACGTCTCCAAGCACCTGAAAATTTTAGCCCAGGCGGGTATGGTAAAAAGAACACAACAAGGAATCAGTGTTATTTATGAAATTGCTGACCCCATTTTATTTCAACTCTGCGATTTAGTATGCGATCGCTTGGCTGTGCGACTACAAGAGAAAAGCCAACAACTCTCACAATTCGGGACTAGAGAATGGGGGACAAGGGGATAATTTTATCACCCCTGTCCGACAATTCAGCTAAATTGCTCACCCGCATCTAAATTAAACAGCGTTTGTAGAGTTCGCATACAGCTGCGTCTAGCCTCCACATCCTGCTGTGCGCGTAATTGCACCATAGGATCATGTAATATTTTATTCACAATACCTCTAGTCAAAGCCTCAATGACTTCGTGATGTTTGTCCCCAAACTCAGAACCCAAACGGGATAAAGCTTTTTCTAACTCTTGTTCGCGGATTGTTTCAATTTTATTACGTAAACAACTAATAGTAGAGACAGTTTCCAGCGATCGCCACCAGATATCAAAAGCTTCCACCTCTTCATCTAACAGCTTTTCCGCTTCCTGCGCCATCTTGCGGCGACTTTCGTAATTTTGCGCCACCACCGCCTTTAAATCGTCCACATTAAAAGCTTGCACATTAGCTAACTCATTGACATCACTGTGGACATTACGGGGGACAGAAATATCAAATAACATCAAACCGCGATGAGCATCTAAAATCGGTTCTAGCTTGGCGCGATCCAAAATTGGCTCAGTTGCAGAAGTGCTGGTAAACACTACATCACTTTCGGAAATTACAGTCATCATCTCTGCGAGGGTATGAGTTTGAATAGACTGTTCCGGGTAAAGTTGGGCTAATTCCTGAGCGCGTTGTTGAGAGCGGTTGACAATGCTAATTTGTCCAGCACCCTTAGAAATCAAGTGTTGTACCAGCAAGCGGGACATTTTCCCAGCCCCCAAAATCGCCACCCGACAAGCCGCCAAATTATCAGCCTTAATTTGAGCCAATTCCACAGCCGCCGAACTAATAGAAACCGCACCAGTACCAATGCTCGTTTCAGTGCGGACACGCTTACCAGCAGTTAAAGCTTGTTTAAATAATCGATTGAGAATCGTTTTTATACCGTTATATTGCTGACCGACTTTATGAGTATTTTTCACCTGAGCCAGAATTTGACCTTCTCCCAGCACCAAGCTATCTAAACCTGCTGCAACCCGCATTAAGTGCATCACTGCATCATCATGGAGCAACATAAACAAATGTTGACGCAGAGAATTTACAGGTAACTTGCTGTGTTCCGAGAGAAACTGAGTTACTTCCTTGATACCTTGTTCAGTTTCACTGGTAACAATATAAATTTCCAGACGGTTACAAGTGCTAAGTATCGCTACCTCATCAATATGGGGATAGCTACTCAGTTGAGCGATCGCACCTTCAGTTTGTGGTTCTGGAATACTCAGCTTTTCCCGGATTTCAACTGGGGCTGTTTTATGGCTTAACCCCACCACTGCAATATTCATTATTTATCGCTAATTGGTAATGGATTGTTGATTATTGATGATTGATTATTGATTATTTTGCATTAATGTGAGCAGAAATTGGCTAAAAACTAGGACTGAGGTGAGAATGAGCGTTGAGAAACATAATTCCTCATCACCCAGTCCTCAGTACCTAGCACGGGCGGAGTCACAAATAGCCTTCACCAAGAAAGAAAATATAACTCAACCCTGGAAACCAACTCCCGACAATCTGAAATTACTAGTGCAATTGCAGACGCTTAGGTTCGTTAAACAAATGCACAGTATCAACAAAGCGAACTGTTTTAGACTGGTTAGAAATTACCAAACTTTGAGTTCTCGCACCACCGTTGAAGAAGCGGACACCTTCCATGAGAGTACCGGGGGTAATACCGCAAGCAGCAAACAGAACAGTTTCCCCAGAAGCTAACTCATGAGCATCATAAACCTTATCAGGGTCAGTAATGCCCATTTCCGTCAAGCGTGCGAGGTTACCTTCCTTGCTTTCACCAATCAAGCCAGTTTGAACCACAGCCGGGTCATAAATCAATTGTCCTTGGAAATGTCCTCCCAAGCAACGCATAGCCGCAGCTGAGATTACCCCTTCTGGTGCAGCACCGATACCCATTAAAGCATGGATATTAGTACCTTCAAAACCGCAGGAAATAGCCGCAGAAACGTCACCATCACTGATCAATCTGACACGTGCGCCGGCGGTGCGAATTTCTTGAATGAGTTCCTTGTGGCGGGGACGATCCATCACCACAACTACCAATTCCTCTACAGAACGGTTTAAGCACTCAGATAAGATTTTGAGGTTTTCAGTAGCTGACTTGTTAATATCTACTTTACCTTTTGCTAAAGCTGGTGCAGCCAATTTCTTCATGTAGAAGTCAGGCGCAGCAAATAAACCACCTTTTTCGGAAATTGCCAAAACTGCCATTGAACCGTTTTGACCGTAGGCTACTAAGTTAGTACCTTCGCAAGGGTCAACAGCAATATCAATTTCAATTAATTCATCAGGGTTACAGAAGTTTTTTGCATCTGCTTGGGTACAGATACCCACTTCTTCCCCAATGTAGAGCATGGGTGCTTCGTCGCGTTCGCCTTCACCAATCACAATGCGTCCCCGCATATAGATTTTGTTCATCCGCTCCCGCATGGCTTCCACTGCTACTTGGTCAGCAATGTTTTTTTCGCCTTTACCCATCCACTTTGAGGAAGCGATCGCTGCTTGCTCTACAACCTCAATAATCTCTAATCCAAGTGTATTTTCCACAGAGTCACCCTCTTAACTGGTAAACTGAACTCTTTTATCTGCCTATTTCAGTCTTCAAGTCTACCAAAGGGCGGATACACCTGGGAAATACTATCTAGAAACACAAGTGTTAAGTTTTGCTGCTTAATCTCGATAATTGCCCGCATCATGGGCATTACAGTCATTTTTTTTCCTTGAGTATAGTTACATAAATCTTTCTATATAGTACACCCGCACTATCATCAAATACAACTGCTGACAATTAAGCTAGAAGTAATCACACATAAAATCAACCTATGCTAAATCTTCTCAACTCCCTTTTAGGTCGCCATCCCGAACAAGTCAAAGCCAATGTAGAAATATACACCTGGCACACCTGCCCTTATTGCATTCGTGCCAAAATGTTGCTCTGGTGGAAAGGTGTAGAATTTACAGAATACAAAATCGATGGCGATGCAGCAGCAAGAGACAAAATGGCAGAACGTGCCAACGGTCGGCGCTCAGTACCACAAATTTTTATTAACAATCAGCACATCGGTGGTTGTGATGACCTTTATCAACTAGATACAAAAGGTCAACTCGACCCACT
The DNA here is from genome assembly GCA_003556955.1 of Nostocaceae cyanobacterium CSSed10_463m. Next base: position 1,637 of record PWQB01000244.1, on the reverse strand, counting down.
TTTAGCCCAGCCAGCAATTGCATAAATGTAGGTTGGGTAGAACGTAGTGAAACCCAACAATACCAACGTCTTTAGGTGTTGGGTTGCGCTGCGCTTAACCCAACCTACCCATGAAATGTGTTGTATAAGGGGAAAATGTTCAGCGAATATCCAGAATATGACAAACATCGCCAATGGATGACACGCGCCTTAGAACTAGCAGCAAAAGCTGGTGCAGTCGGTGAAGTCCCCGTTGGCGCTGTAATTATTGATGCTAATCAAAACTTAATTGCTACCGGGGAAAACAGAAAAGAACGCGACAAAGACCCCACAGCACACGCAGAAATCATCGCTTTAAGAGCAGCTACAAAAACTTTAGACAATTGGCGTTTAAATCAATGCACCATGTATGTCACCCTCGAACCTTGTCCCATGTGTGCAGGTGCAATTGTGCAAGCACGCTTAGGAATGCTCATTTATGGCGTAGACGATACCAAAACAGGTGCTATTCGTACCGTGAGTAACATACCTGATAGCGCTGCTTCTAATCATCGTTTGCGAGTTATGGGAGGAATTTTAGAATCTCAGTGTCGCCAACAATTACAAACTTGGTTTCTGCATCATCGTCAGAAAAATAACGGACAGAGATAAAACTGTCCAGTAGCTTTAACACAAGTTACCAAAGAAAAACTACGGTGTAATTAATCAGGTTTCTTTGTATCTATGGGATGCAGCAGCTACCACCACCATGCAAATTTATACTTCCAGCCAGACTGGGCAAAAAACACCAGCTAGTACCCAGGGCAAAACACAGGTAGCTGATACTACCTCAAAAGTGTCTCCTTGGTTAAGTCCCTTATTGTATTTCTTAGGGCGGCATTTCGTTTTACCATTATATTTTGGCGGCATTGAAATCACCGGACAGGAAAATATTCCCTTAACTGGCCCTGTGATCCTCGCTCCTACCCATCGCTCACGTTGGGACCCCTTGCTCTTAGCTTATGCTACTGGGCGTTGTGTCACCGGGCGACACCTGCGATTTATGGTGACAATCAACGAGTGTCAAGGATTGCAAGGTTTGATAGTCCGAAAAATGGGAGGATTTCCCGTAGACCCAGAACATCCCGCCATTGGTACTTTACGTCATGCAGTGAAATTATTGGAAGAAGAAGAAATATTAGTTATTTATCCCGAAGGCGATATTTATCGTGATGGTCAAGTTCATCCATTAAAACCGGGAATTGCTCGTTTATCTTTAAAGGCTGAATCTTTGCACTCAGGATTGAATGTGAAAATTATTCCCATTGGGATTAACTATACTCAGCCTTATCCCCAATGGGGTACAGGGGTGAAAATTGAGATTGGCAAGCCGATTAAAGTTTCTGATTACAGTAGTGGTAAACTTAAACAAAAAGCCCATAATATCACTTCAGATTTAACATTAATTCTGGAAAAATTAAGTCATTAACCATCAGCAATTCCCAAAAATATGATGCCATAATTACTTATCTGGGGACTGGGGACTGGGTACTGGGTATTGGGTACTGGGTAATGGGGGGATTATTATAAATTCCTCATGACCAATGACCAATGACCAATGACCAATGACCAATGACCAATGACCAATGACCAATGACTAATGACCAATGACCAATGAC
>PWQB01000783.1 GCA_003556955.1 Nostocaceae cyanobacterium CSSed10_463m | reverse complement strand
TAACTTTGGCTAACTGCAATTTCATAGCCTTGAACATCATCGGGATGCGTTTGTGCCAAACAGAGCATGGCATTCTCTAGCAATTGCTCAGATGTGACTTCATAAATTTTCTCAACCGCAGAACTGACATACTCGAAGTGAATCGAACCCTCTGGAGACTGAACAAAAGTGTAAATACTTCCCGGTAAGTTAGCTGCTAAGTGTTGAAATCGGGCTTCACTTTGCCGTAGTGACTTTTCTATCTGTTTGCGATCGCTCACATCCTGCACTAAACCATGCCAAGCGACATCTCCATTACTGCGTAGTTCTGGTTGAGAATTGCCTTGCACCCATTTAAGTTTTCCTGAAGGGGTAATAATGCGCCATTCATGGCTAAATGCTTCTAAGTTCTGGTAACTTTGGCTAACTGTGTCTTGATAACCTTGAACATCATCAGGATGTATTACGTCGATACAGAGCAAGGGGTTATCTTTTACTTGTTTAACAGTGACTTCCAAGATTTTCTCAATGGCAGAACTTATATACTCGAAGTGAATCGAACCATCTGGAGATTGAACCAGAGTGTAAATATTTCCTGGTAAGTTAGCTGCTAAGTGTTGAAATCGGGCTTCACTTTGCCGTAGTGATTCTTCTATCTGTTTACGTTCGCTAATGTCGAAATTAGTACCTGTAATAATCCAGTATTGTCCATCTTCAACGTAGCGGGAGTTATAAGTAGCTGATATCCATCGTCGGGAACCATCTTTGTGATCAAATCGATACTCTATACTCATTGTGCGCCCAGCAAAGATATCTTCATACAGGGGCATAATCACCGTTTCTCGATCTTCAGGATGCACTCCCGACATCCACAAAGTTGGATTAATCATAATTTCCTGGGCAGTATAGCCAAAAATGGCTTCTGATCCGGGGGACTGGTAATCACACACCCAATCATAGTTGGAGAAGACGCGAAACTGCACAACAGCAGCTGCAACGGCGCTATTGAGAACTTCCTCAAAATTAACTGGTGATTTTTGAATACCTGAATCCCGGTGTGACATTTGTCGCTATGTGGAGTTACTTTTAGGTGTACCTCCTTAATTATCGATCATTAACAATTAGCAAGGGTCAAGTCTTTGTTTATTTTTGTGGCCAGCGCCAGTTATAACGATTCCATGCGTAAATACCTTGAATTTCATACTCAGAACCGTTATAAAGACGAACAACACAATTAGCAGATGAGGAACCATTGCCATCATCAATTGGATCAATTTGTAGTACGATACAGGGAAACCATTCGCGCTTACACGGGCCATCGTCTTGTACCCATTCCCATAGTCCATTGGAAACTTCAATGCGATCGCCTACTCTTAACTGAAGTGCATCCTCAAGGTAAGAATACTTATCAAAATGACAAGGTTCTACACGATTGAGCCACTGCAAACCGTAGCTTTGGCGAATGAATTGGACATTGCCAGAATCGTTTTCATGTAGCCAATCGTTGAGTAGTTGCACCTTCCAAGTGCGGTTTTGTTGTTCTTTGGTTTTGACAAACTGTAAAAACGCTGTCAATTCTTCCTCAGAAAGTTCGTCTAAGGGGTTGGCGACATCTGATATCTTTGACTGAGAGTCTCCCTGAATTTGCTCGAACACTCGCAGTAATATCTGTTTCTGCATATCAGTGAGAGGACAACTAGCTGCATCACAACTATTGAAGGCTGCTTGCAAGGCTGTTTCAATCTCATCTGGTGTCATAAGTTGATCACAACTGAGAGGTTTATTTACCTAATTATTACAATAGTTTTATTAAAGTCTCCAACCTCCCAGTTATGAAACTAAAGTAAACTGAGGTGAAAAACAGTCTATAAAAACTAGTGCCAATTCCTGTCTTGCCGTTGTGATCAATAGTGTGATTGCAGTTTTAGATACTGACAGTGTTTCCGTTGTACAAAGTTGAGTTAAGTTCTGTTATCCGCGTGTTTTAATATGCAAAATCATCACAAAATAGGATTTTTAGTAAATTCCCCAACTTTAGTTATGCAAAAATATTGGGGCTTCATCACTCAGTATGTCAAATTAATTTCTGTTATCTTTATTTCCTGCTGGCTCACATTTATGTCATGGATATATACCCCAGATGCTATGGCATTAACCCAGATAAAATTATCTGATTTGTCTTATAAAGATTGTCCCGCAGAATTGTCAGAAGGATCTGTGATTAGTAGTGGTAGTGCTGCGGCTAATTGCTTTATTGTGACTGGTAAAGCAGAAAATGGCACTTACAAAACTGTCTATGACGCAGATATCTTTGGACGCATCTATGATGCCAATAATAATCCAGTCATGCAAAATCGTACCCGTCTTGGTTCTATTCCTGAAATTCCGCCAGGGGTAAGTGATTTTGAGTTGAGAATTTCTGTAGCTGCAAACCAACCGGAACCTTTGCAGCTGAAACAGTTTAAAGCTGCTGGCTTTAGTGGTAAAGTCCGGAGATAATTCGTAATTCGTAATGCGTAATTCGTTTAATTAGTTACGATTACCACAATCATTGAACCCCACCCCCAACCCCTCCCCGCAAGCGAGGAGGGGAGTTAGAGCAAATGTTTGGCAGGTTTTCGCGTTTCGTAAGTATTCAACCGGACTTGATATAATTCGTAATTAGGAATTGACAAATAGAAGAGTGCTGAGTTATTGACAACCTACTGAACTGGCAAGCTTACAGCGATTTTCAGCTAAATGAACCACATTTTTATATCTCACGCATCAGCGTTCGCGCAGCGTGCCGGAGGCTCTAGCGTTCGCGGAGCGTGCCGGAGGCTCTAGTACGAAGTACGTTAGGCGCAAAGGCGCAAAGGAAGAAAGAAATACAGATATCAGCGTGTGGTCTAAATACATGAAAACTGCTGTAAAATGTTGCAATAGAAAATGTTCGTAGTTGCGCTTTAGCGCTATTTTACTCACATCTTACACCTAGCCCTGGAACCCTTGGAAATCACAGCTATACAAACTAAGTCCGCCTAAGCGGACTAACAGAAAATCAAGGTTTTCAACCCACGTAGGTGGGTTTCGCCTGTGTAGCCGCGACTTCTAGTCGCCTGGTGCAAGATATGAGTTTACTCAGCACTTCCCCAACTCAGCACTCAGCACTCAGCACTCAGCACTCTTAAAAAGCCTGGGCGAAGGAAAGGGCTGTGAGGGTTCTCAATAAGCCACCCACTAAGTTAAGTGCTACAAAGGCTAAAATAGGGGAGAAATCCATCCCACCCAATGGGGGAATAATTGAACGAAATAAATTGAGGTAAGGATCGGTTATCTGCGCTAAAGCTGCAAATGGCTGATTATACCAGTTGATTGTGGGGAACCACGTTAGTAAAACTCGGAAAATCAGCAAATAGCTGTAGAACTGAACAAAGGTGGCTAAAGTGGTAAACAGTAAAATCATGGATAAGTTGGTTTCCTGCTAAGTGTCAAAAATGGTCTTATTATTGATTTTAATTGAGTCCATGTCATGAAGTGTGGGGTTTTCCGCATTAACCACTATTAGCACCTTAGCTCAATATAAACCACTCTCAAGAGTCTTGGCTAAGGGAGCGGTCATTAACTGATTGGGTGGAACTGCTGTTGACATTTCCTAGTTGCTGCCTCACTTCGTCAATTGTGGCATTAAGTTGGGCAATTTTATCTTCGAGCGATCGCCTAGCTGTTTCAATTTCCACCGCTTCATTTTCTGAGGCGAAGATTTGCCGGCGTTTGGGAGATACTTGTCTAGTACCTGTTTGCCCATTCGTCAGTTCAGCTTCTTCTGCTGTTAATTCCTCGTTTTGTCGAGAAACTATCACAGCCCCAACAATACCACCGACTATACTACCAAAAATTGTTCCTGCTAAAAAGCCACTAGCAAAACCGTCACGTTGACTCATACATTACCGCCTGAAATCTTGCAACTTATAATTATATGTAGTTCAGCTATTTTTCTTCCCTAGCTGCATACTAGCTTAAGTCCCAAAGATGCGATCGCCTGCATCTCCCAAACCTGGTACAATATATCCCTGATCATTGACTATTTCATCAATAGTAGCTGTGTAAACATTTAAACCAGGATATGCACCATTCAGTTTTTGTAAAGCTGGCGGTGCAGCTACTACAGAAACGATTCGTGTTAAAGTCGGGTCAATACCCCGTTGTGTTAATTCTGACATAGCAAACATAATTGACCCCCCCGTTGCTAACATCGGATCGGTGATTAAAACTCTGGTTTGAGGGTCAAATTTTTCTGGCAGTTTATTCAAATAGCAGCTAGGTTCTAAAGTATCTTCGTTACGAACTAAGCCCAAATGGTAAATTGAAGCCAAAGGCAGCAAAGATTGCGCTCCTTCTAGGAGTCCTAAACCAGCCCGGAGAATCGGTACAACCGCCACAGGTACTTCTGGATTAATTAAAGTAGCTGGACAGGAATCTAAGGGACTCTGCACCATTGTTTCCAGAGTCGGCAACCACTCTCTAGCAGCTTCATAAGTCAGCCATCGTCCCAACTCAGTTATGGCACTACGAAATAATACTGAAGGTGTAGCAGCATCACGGGCAACTGCCAGCCAGTGCTTGATTAAAGGATGGGGTGGAACATAAACACGCAATTGTGGTGTCATAAGACCTCGTGGTATGCGGGAAACTCAGCGTCTTTAGACCTGAGAGGGATAGTTCGACATCGCTCACCAGCCGCGGCACGTTCGCGCAGCGTCTCTGAAGGAGAAACGACTTTAGTCGCAGTCCCCTTAAGGGGTATGGTAAATAGAGGAACAGTATTTACCATTTTCTCTGTATGCCGAGAAGGGTTCCTTGCTGTTCCAGTAATGTTAGCTATCTCCCAAGGGGAGACGCTACGCGAATGACCTGTTATAAGAGCTTGTTAGGCTAGAAGCACTGTCTCAGTGACTTGAAGACTGTTTAACTACTAGCGACAGGGCAGGGGACTAGCTACGCATCCACAGGGTGTCGTGACTCAAATAACGGCTACCCTACGACTACGCTCAGGGTGGTCTGGTCAGCACAGCTTGCTTGATTTCTCTTACAAGCTCAATCCCTT
>PWQB01000019.1 GCA_003556955.1 Nostocaceae cyanobacterium CSSed10_463m | reverse complement strand
TGCAACTCATCCATATGACGTCGTTGTAACGGCTGTCGGATTGCAGTTTAACCCGAACATTAGATCAACATATAGTGTTCGGGTTTTTTATTATTACATGTTTGTTTAATGTAGTCTACTCTGGAAGAGCATGATTTCTCGGAGTGTGCAAAACCACAGATATACCTCCCCGTACTGCTCTCCCGAAGTGGACGGCTTCAGAGGTAATTGATTTAAATTATCCGGAAAATAATGCCAGATAATGATATTGTCTGGAAACCACATAATTAATAGTTGGCGCGCCAGCGACAGGACCATTTACATTATCAGAGGATGGAACAACTATGAACAAACAATACTCCAAACATGCACTAAAAGCGTTCGCGGTGCTATTGTTAACCTATCTCTTGATTTTGAGCATTCTAACTTTTCTTCAGATTGTAGAAATAGTCGAGTTTAGTACCGAGACCCAGGGTGATCTGCTGCCAATTATGGTTAGTCTACCCTTTGTTGCGTTCTACCTACTAGTGCTCATAGCGGCCACAGCAGGCTTTGCTCGCGGAGCAAAAATGGCGAAGGCCTTGCCGTTCAAAATGATTCTTGAAGACGAGCTCAAACGAAGAAGCATGGGAGAAGCAGGCATTAAGACAAAGATTCGTAGTGGAAGCCAGGTGATGGCTAACACACCATACTTAACCGCCTTGACCACCGTCATCTCATCTCGTGTATCAATCTTGGCAGTGATTGATAGTGATAACAAGGTGAAAGGTGTTATTACCAGCAATGACATTATCCGGAAGTTACAGGAAGAGGTCGACAAGGATGATACTTCAAATCTATACGATCGTCTGAAAAAACTCAAGGTGGTTGACCTCAAGCCGCGAACCCCTGAGGTTGCGGCAGTCGGCGAGAATCTGCTAGGAGTGATCGAAAGAATGATCCAGGAGCAGTTCACTAAACTCATCGTCGTGAAAGATAAGCACTCATACTCCTTCACAGGCACAGTGGATGTCCTAGATTTAGTAGGAGAAATCGTCGATGATTCCACTGAGGATTAGTTCGTCAGGTTAGGTGAGGAATGCATTGGCCGTATCCAGAATCAACGCGCCCAACAAGCAAATGCAGCCGATTTTAACCTCCGATTCTTTCAAGCACCTCCGAAAGGGCATTTTGCCGATGAGGTGATGGGTTGGTGCAACAATGGTGCAACGAGCAGAACAAAGACCATCCCCACCTTGTGTTTTTTGGTTTGGTATCCTGGACGATGACGGATGAGCACAGACATAAAGCGGAAAGATATTTTCATAGCGGATGCGCTGAACTGTGGATTTCGGTTTAAACTAAGCGGCCGGGGTAATCCGAAATACAGGTTTAAGGTGTCAAGTAAGAATATTAAGCGATTTGATAAACATTTATAAAAGAGGCTCTTTCGCAAATCTGCTTGACAAACAAATAAAAATCAGTCTCATTAGTTACAGCTATTCCTTTTATCAAGATAGCGAATTAAAGCTATGACTGCAGATCATCAATATGACGTCGTTGTTACGGCTGTCGGATTGCAGTTTAACCCGAACATTAGATCAACATATAGTGTTCGGGTTTTTTATTATTATGTGTTTGATTAATGTAGTCTACTCTGGAAGAGCATGATTTCTCGGAGTGTGCAAAACTACAGATATACCTCCCCGTACTACTCTCCCGAAGCAGACGGCTTCACGGTCGATATCTAGAACAATAATCACGATGGCATATAGTGTTCTGTATGAATTACGATTGATTAGTGTGAATAGTAACAGTTTTTTAAAATGGTTAATATATGTCATAGCCTTTAATTATTTTTATGAACTATCTAATCAGACATTAACAAAGATACACTAATTTCAGGAGGTCCTATGCTACTATGGTTAGACACCCTTATAGGTCTGGTAGTTATCCTACTTGCCGCGAGCCTAATAGTTATGATACTTACTCAATTTGTCGTAATGTTATTAAGTTTGCGCGGATATAATTTGAGAAACAGTATTAGTATTCTTCTTGAAAACTTAGACCCAACATTAAAGGGCAAAGCAAAAGAAATAAGTGAACAAGTTCTCAGTCATCCCTTAATAAGTGATAAGTGGATGAGATTTCATTGGGATATCATTAAGCGATGGGGGTTAGCTACTTCGATCCGTAAAGAGGAATTGAAAGATATCCTCGAGAAACTCGTTCAAGATGGAGATAATAATTTGATTAATCTATCTGAAGAATCTTTTAAAACATTAAAAAAAGAAATTGATACTTGGTTTGACAAATCGATGAATAGAGCCAGCCAGGATTTTATTAGACAAACTCGTTTCTGGACAATAATCTTTTCTTTCATAATCGCTTTTTCGTTTCATTTAGATATCATCAGTATATTTGAACAGATATCAACTGATCCCGAACTCCGTGCAAAAATTGTTGTTACCCATGAAGCCTGGGTACATAAGGCAGAGGATTTCATTGGGAGGTCAACTAGTGTACCTGCTAAAGCAATAGGTATGCTAAAAATGCAGGATACAACGGGTATATCAGAAAAACTTGGCACGCCGCCATATTTTAGTAACAGTGAAGAAGGCGAGAAATGGATTCGCACTCAGGTAATGGGAACTGATTCTAGCGATTACTTAATTGGCTTGTATAGAAATATGGTAGATACAGTTATCGTAAACTCTAAAAATGAGATAACAAACTTTGCTCGAGAAATTAATAAAGATTTTAATCAGATCGGGCTAAAACTCGGTCGGCAAAGTGGCGAGGGTATTCTAAAGTATGCTAAACTTGATAGACATTTTTTTGGGGTTTTAATTATGGCTGCATTTCTTAGTTTGGGGGCACCCTTTTGGTTTAAAGCTTTAAAAACTTTAAGCGGATTACGGCCGATATTAGCAAATAAAGTAGATGAAGAAAAGAAAGAATCAAAAAAATAAAACTTAGATAACTGTATTCAAATTGTATTGCAGCGATTGATTTTGGTATTCAGAAAGCTCCTGGATAATTTGGGAAATTTACAAGGAGGAAAAAATGGATAATAAAGATCATTTTCCTCAAAGTCATAGGGGGACAAAACGTGCCCGTCCCCGAGCTTTTCACCCTCCCGTAATTTGAGAGGTTTTTCAATTGCCCCTTGTTAATTAAATTACATGTATTGTGGGTGATTGATATCATTATTAAATCAGAATGGAGGTCTGAGATGCATTTAAGTAATAAAGTAATATATCTGTCTGTGATAGCAGCATTGTTTTTGCTAGCCGGGTGTGTCTCAATTGACCCAGTGCCCTTTGAGAAGTTTAATGCATCACTTGTGGAACTCAATAAAGGGGTGACGGCATCTGTTGATGTAACAATCCCTATGATGAAAAATCGTTATCGTAAAATGCTTGTATCTGAATTAGAGGAAGGAAACCACGGTTTGCTCAATGAAATCTTAATAATAGCCAACAAAACTGATCCATTTTACGTTTCACCCACACCTGTTTTTATGGCAGCACAACAATTCAAAATTGGTATTTACAAAATCAATATGGTCTGGTTGGATTACTCAAATTTGCTGGTACAACTCTCCTCACAAGAGCTTGTGAATGTTGAAGAGTTTGAACAAATGTCGACAAAACTTAACCAAAATGCTCTGAATGCGATTCGATCGGTTATGAAGGATACTGGTGATAAAACTGCCGAAGGTGTGGCGCTGTTTTCGGAAGTCGCAGTTGGATTTGCAAAAGAATTTATCAATAAAAAGCAAAAGGATAAACTCATCCGTTTTATCACGGAGAACCAAAATAAAATAGAAAGCTATGTTGCTCATATGCAGAGTGCAGTTGTGTCGATGGCGCAAATTAGCACTCAAGAACATAGTGAGAAACAACACGAATTTATATCAGAGCTAATAAACCTTGTTAATAATAATTCCAACCAAAAGGAGAACCCAAATATTCTAAAAATCATAGATGATATAATCGAAATCAAGCGTACACATTCTATGCAAATGGGCTCGTTACAGGCTTTACATTCAGCTTACGGGAGAATCCCTGGAGCCCATAAAGCACTGGCAGAAAATTTGAAAAAATCTGATGCATCTCTGGGTGCAATTTCGGCGCTATTAGAAAAGGGTGTTCAGATGTATGCTTCATATGAGGCAACGGCCAAATTTAACAAAGCCGAACTTGTGCAGGCAAAAGCCGATGCTGCCAGCAATGCAGCAAAGGTCGCGGAGTTAAAGTATCAACATGCTGAACTTAAGGCATCACGGGCACAGTTTGATTATGTTTTAGCCCAAAATGCTCTGAATGCAGATCCTGATAACGAGGCGAAGAAAAAAGACGTTGAAAGCAAAAAAGCGATTGCCGATGCGATTAGACTGGAAGCGGACAAGCTAAAAGAATCAGCAGTTGCTTTAAGAGCGGCCGCAACTGCCATTCGAGAAAGTGCATACGAAGTGAAATACAGCATTACAACTAACTAAGGAGACAAACAATGCCTATTACCACGACTGAAAAACAAAAAATTATTCAGCAGTTATTGGCAGCTAAGACTAAATCGTATCGGGCTGAGGTCATCTTATTGCTTAAACGCGAACCTGAGCAAGCGAGTTTAGTAAAAACTAAAGGCAAGGAGTTATCGAGAAAGATCGATCATTTGATCATGCAAAGCATTTCTGACTGGTTAGGGGAGTCAGAGATTATTATCAACGACGTGCAATTAACTAACCAGAAGATTCAGCGTTCAATTAACAATATTCAGAATGATGTAAATATTGCCAACAATGTAGTTAAAATTGTCGGGTTCATTGACGATATTATAAAAATTGTTAGCGCTATCGTGTAATTTATATAAGTAAGAATGGTGAGATAAGGAATATGCTGTATCTCAAAGTGAAAGTTAAAACCAAATCCCCGGCCATACCAGCCTCGGGGGGCTTACGGTGCCTTTGTAAGGAGTGTTACATATTAAGTGACTCCGCATGTAATGAAGTAAGTGCCACAAGGGCATAAGTATTTAGGGTTATACACAAGTTGAGTTTGCCGAGCATTCTCTAACGGTATACCATAGATTATACAGACAGTACTT
>PWQB01000366.1 GCA_003556955.1 Nostocaceae cyanobacterium CSSed10_463m | reverse complement strand
CAATAAATACTCTGTAACCTTTATCGCCCGTGGCTCTGGGACTGGTTTATCTGGTGGTGCTTTACCTTCCCCAGATTCGGTTTTGATTGTTACTTCCTTAATGCGGCAAATTCTCAATGTTGATTTAGATAATCAGCGCATTGTGGTACAGCCAGGAGTCATTAATAGCTGGGTAACGCAAACCGTTAGCGGTGCGGGATTTTATTATGCGCCAGACCCTTCTAGCCAAATTATCTGCTCAATTGGCGGTAATGTGGCGGAAAATTCTGGGGGGGTGCATTGCTTAAAGTACGGTGTGACTACTAACCACGTTTTAGGCTTAAAAATTGTCACACCTAGCGGGGAAATTTTAGATTTAGGCGGACAAGTTCCGGAAATGCCTGGTTATGATTTAACGGGTGTATTTGTGGGTTCTGAAGGTACTTTGGGTATCGCTACAGAAATTACTCTGCGAATTCTCAAAAGTGCTGAGTCTATTTGTGTTTTATTAGCAGATTTTACCAGTGTAGAAGCGGCTGGGGAAAGTGTTTCTGATATTATCAGCGCCGGAATTATTCCCGGTGGTATGGAAATGATGGATAACGTTAGCATCAATGCTGTTGAGGATGTTGTAGCCACAAATTGTTATCCTCGCGATGCTACGGCGATTTTATTAGTAGAAATTGATGGTTTAGATGTGGAAGTTGAAGTAAATAAACAACGTGTGGCGGAAATTTGTAAAAAGAATGGGGCGCGTAATGTAACTTCTGCTAGTGACTTAGAAACTCGCTTAAAACTTTGGAAAGGTCGAAAGGCTGCTTTTGCGGCTCCGGGACATTTAAGCCCAGACTATTATGTTCAGGATGGAGTAATTCCTCGGACACAATTACCTTATGTTTTACAAGAAATTGAAGCCTTAAGTAAAAAATTTGGTTATACAATTGCCAATGTATTTCACGCTGGTGATGGTAATCTTCATCCATTGATTTTATTTGATAATGCTGTACCGGGAGCGTTAGAAAAAGTTGAGGAAGTCGGCGGAGAGATTCTCAAACTTTGTGTAAAGGTCGGGGGGAGTATTTCTGGTGAACATGGTATTGGTGCAGATAAAAAATGCTATATGCCAGATATGTTTAGCCCTGCTGATTTAGAAAGTATGCAATGGGTAAGGCAAGTTTTTAATCCCCAGGGTTTGGCTAATCCTGGTAAGATATTCCCCACACCTCGTACTTGTGGTGAAGCTGCAAATGCTGCTAGTCTCAAGCAGTTTGCCGGAGTGGAACAATTTTAACAGTTATCAGTTATCAGTTATCAGTTATCAGTTAAGAGATGAAATTGGGTTGCAGTCTCTGACTAAATGGGTGTTATGACTGTTCACTGTTCACTGTTCACTGTTCACTGTCTAAATCCCCTACTTCAAGGATGAAAAATACGAATATGTTACTCTTGATGAGGGGATTTCAAAATTTTTATGATATAATTCGATTAATATTTTTGAATTGCAGCGTTTTGTTCTGGCAAAAGATATCTCTGCTACATTTATTATAAGCCAGTGACTTTATAGTTGAAGATATTCTAGTATTTATTATAGCATTTTTAACCCTGACTTCTGTGGACAAGCTACGCGATCGCCAGATATGAGCGCCCCAGGAGGGGAAGTCAAAAGTATTAAAATCCCTCGCAACAAATGAAACAAACACGTTTTTCTTTTTTTGTTAAAAACCTTGCTGTATAAGAGTTATAGAATGTTTTAGTTAGGAGCATCTTGGTTAAAAACACCGGGGTGATAAAATTTTCTAGTTGCTAATGTTATCAGGGTGTGAAATTAACTATGACAAATTAATAGTGCTGAGGAAAGTCATGCTTCCAGGAAATAAAAATACAATTGTCATCACAGGAGCATCAACAGGAATTGGTGCGGCGTGTGCTTTATTATTAGACAAATTGGGATATTTTGTGTTTGCTGATGTGCGTAAACAAGAGGATTGGGAAAAACTTCAAGAACAAGCATCATCAAATCTGAAACCAATCTTTTTAGATGTAACTGAATCGGCATCCATTGAAAGTGCAGTTAAAACGGTAACAAATTTATTTGGTGATAGTGGAATTTTAGGTTTAGTAAATAATGCTGGTATTGTCGTTTCCAGTCCCTTAGAATTACTTCCAATTGCTGAATTTAAAAAGCAAATGGATATTAATGTCACCGGACAATTAGCAGTAACACAAGGTTTTCTGGGTTTGTTACGCCAGGGTCAGGGTAGAATTGTGAATATGGGTTCCATTAGCGGTAGAAGTGCAGCACCGTTTATGGGAGCTTACAATGCTTCAAAATTTGCCCTGGAAGCACTAACCGATGTCATGCGTATGGAGTTAAAACCCTGGGGAATTTCAGTTTCAATTATAGAACCAGGTGCGATCGCTACCCCAATTTGGCAAAAGTCTTTCATGCAAGTGGACACAGCACGGAAGAACCTACCACAATCAGCAGAAACCCTGTATGGTGAGGCTATGAATGCTGTACGTCAGCAAGTGGAGACAATTGCATCTGGGGGAATTTCTGCGGATATTGTAGCGCAGGCTGTTGTTCAGGCGCTGACTGCAAAACAACCAAAAACACGCTATGTTGTGGGAAAAGACGCTAAAATTGCCGTTTTGCTGAAGTATCTTTTGCCCGATCAGGTGTATGACCGTGTAATGTTATCTTCAATGGGTTTGTGATTTAATCTCACTCAGTTAAAAATTGGCCTTTCAACTCCAACCAAAGCAATTTCACCTCTGATCCGTTCACAAAGGTTGCCGTTACATCAATTTACAATTTATAATGGGGTTGTAACCTGTTAAAGTTATAACCCAGATTTTATGTAATTGTACTGAAAGTATATGTGAGGGAATTGGCAAAATCACCGCTTAGACTCGTTTTAGGCTTGAGTATGTTCTCTCAATACTCTGTAATTTACATTAGACAGCAGGGTGTACGTATTACTGACATTTCTCAGTAAGACCCAACTTCAACGTAAATTTGCATAACAGGGAAGCATTAATGATTATGAAAGTTGGGTAAACCTCCCCATACAAACATGGGGGCTTTTACCCTACCAAGAACACCGATCAATTGACGAAAATAGAAATGTAGGATGGGTTTTGATCCCAAGCAGCAACTATGGAATATTTGTATTACCTGGCCAATGCCAGTCTAACTCTAAGAATTGTACAACATCTGCACTCTAGACCTCAGATGCCTGTCGCTTTCGTCACCGTGATTCATCAAATTGATGGTTGGGTGGTGAGGATAAAATTCTCAGAAGAACTTTCTGCCCAAGAAGATGGAGACTTTCGGGCTTTTCTCAATGAACTAGGAATTAGCTATAAGCCACCGATGCGGGTGCAAATGGCTCTTTGGAGTTTACAAGCCGGACAAAGCCCTGTAGACGTAATGCGTCGCTACCAAGTGGCGATTGTTTCTCATGGTAGCCCAGAGAGACAAGAAATTGAAGCTTTCCGGCAGCAATTCGTGCGGGGGCTGGGTTATTGTCCAGAAACTCTGGCTTAATCTGGTAAAGTTTGAGTGCTGCTATCAGACAATTAGTAATTTTGTGGCTAATCAATTGTAGAATCAAAAGCTCCTGGTAAATATTCTTGCAGATAAAATTGGTATCCATCTGCCGATAAACTAGCTAGAGCTTTGGAAGTTAAGGTCATATTAGTATGCTGTTTTGAGATTCGCTGACAGCAGACAATAGCAACATCAAAGCGACATGAGTAATCAGCTTTTTCAGGATACTCAGCTAAAAATATTGTTGCTGTCCGCCCAATTTTTGCTTGCTTTTGTGGAGTAATAGCACTTTTACCCCCTGCATCCCAATTTCCTTGACTACGGGTTTTCACTTCCACAAATGCTACTTGGGGTAATTGGTTAATATAGAGATTATTTGCACTACATGGCTGTTTTTCATCAAATTGGGCGATAATGTCGATTTCTCCCCAACGACTGGAAAAGCGACGATGCAAAATCGTCCAACCTTGAGAGTGTAACCATTGTGCTACGAGGTCTTCTCCTAATTCACCAATATCGGGATAATGAGAGGGAGGAGGGTTCGCCATTGGTTAAAAATATGATGAATACTAGATTAAATAATCGCATTGGAGCCAGTATACTCAGTGTATTGCTTTGGGTCGTAGTTGGCATTACAGCAATTGTTGGGTATGCGCCCATCGCTTTGGCTCTGGAATATAACAAAGAGATTCTGATAGAGGCTGATTTTTCTGGCCGTGATTTAACAGACTCTAGTTTTACCAAAGCTAATCTCCGCCAGAGTGACTTTAACCATGCTAATTTGCGTGGTGTCAGTTTTTTTGCAGCCAATTTAGAATCGGCCAATTTGGAAAGTGCTGATTTGTCGTTTGCTACTTTAGATTCAGCACGACTGATTAAAGCTAATTTGACCAACGCCATTTTAGAAGGTGCGTTTGCTTCTAATGCTCGTTTTGACGGCGCAATTATTGATGGCGCAGATTTTACTGATATTCTGCTGCGTCAGGATGAGGAACAAAAATTGTGTCAAATGGCTAAAGGTACTAATCCTGTGACTGGGCGAGATACAAGGGATACTTTGTTTTGTCCGTAGGGGAAAGATTCACCCTATCCCTATCATCCTCTTTTCAAAAATTAAAACTTGATGGTTCGGTGATATGAGATCATGAGAAATTATCCAATATGTCACAAGACGATTCATGCAATTTTAAGAAAATGGCACAACATCAGAAGTCAACAGTCATAATCACGGGCGCTTCCTCTGGGGTGGGTTTGCAAGCCGCGAGAGCGCTTTCTCAAAAGGGGTGGCACGTGGTCATGGCTTGTCGGAATTTATCCAAGGCGGAAAATGCTGCTAAATCTTTGGGTATGGAGCCGGACAGCTACACAGTCATGCATATTGACTTAGGCTCTTTAGAAAGTGTTCGGCAGTTTGTGAAGGATTTTAGAGCTAGTGGTAAGTCCTTGGATGCTTTGGTGTGCAATGCGGCTATTTATATGCCTTTAATCAAGGAACCATTGCGAAGTCCAGAAGGATTTGAGTTGAGTGTGGCGACAAATCACCT
>PWQB01000555.1 GCA_003556955.1 Nostocaceae cyanobacterium CSSed10_463m | reverse complement strand
GCTTGTAATTCTGGTTTCCGGGCGGCTATTTGAGCTTGTCGTTTAGCTGCGTCTTTAATTTGCCCTTGTTTAATTTCTGCCCATCGCCAACGCTCTGCTTCACTTCTAGCTAGAGCATGGTCTTGTTCATTATAATTCAATTGTTGTAAATATGCTTCTAATTGTCGCAGTTCTGTTTGTTGTTCTGGGGCGTAATCACCTGCTTGCAGCGATCGCTCTAAATGTTGTTTTTCCGCAGCCAATTGTTGTAATTGTTGGTCAGCATCACTGGTAGATTGCAGTTGTGCAGCTAATTGACCTCTTTGTTCTCTAAGACTGTCATAAGGTGATACTTTTTGCAATATTTCCCGATATTCCTGCCTCAAGACCTGAATTTCTCGGTCTGAAACTGCCTTTTGTTCCCGGAATACCCACAATTGCCCTTCAGTATCTTGGTACTCGTCTTTGGTTTTATCTACCACACGATTCCAATGATGTTCATCTAAAGGACGCTCACACAGAGGACACTTGGCATCAGGAGTCCGGAGCATTTCCAGTTTTTGTTCTAATTCACCTAATAATCTTTCATATTCCCGTTGTTGAGCTTGCAGACGTTCCATAAAATGCCGTCGTTCCTGTCCTTTTTCCTGGACTCGTTGCAGATAAACTTTGTCTTTCTCCATCTGCGAAATCTGGATTTCTAAGTCTCTGGCCGCTTGTTGTAATTGCGGTTGACGTTGAGAGGAGCGTTTTAGTTGGTTTTCTGTAGCTTGTAACTGTTCTAATCTAGCTACTAAACCAGCATGAACTTTATCCAATTGACTTTGCAAATTTTGCCGTTGTTGCAACAAAGGAGAAACTTGCATTTGCAGTTCATCTAATTGAGTCACCCGGCGACGAGCTGCGGTAAGTTGGGTTAAAGCCGCTTCGACATCTGCCGATTTATTCAGAGTGTGCTTAATTTCTGGCTCTTGTTGTTCTAATGCGAGTAATTGTCCTTCAACTTGTTGCAGTTCCCTTTCTAGTTCGTGAATTTGGTTAGTTAGTTGCTGTTGTTTTTCTTGCAGTAAGGCCGTTGCATGGGTGTATTCTTGAAATTTAGTGGCAAAAGCTTCTTCTTGAGCTTGCAGAGTTTGATACTTGGTAAAACCAGATTTAATTTCAGCTTCCTGATTTAAGATGGCTTCTAAATCTGATAACTGACTCTGCACAGCTGACTGTTCTTGTTGCAAGCGATCGCCATCTTGAGTTAAATTTTGATGTTGTTGCCTGACAAAATTCAGTTGTTGTTCCCAATTTTGCCTCTGATGCTGCACAACTTGCAAACTTTGTAACTGAATATTCTCAAAAGCTTGGACTTGTTGCAGTTGATTCAGTTCAGTTTCCAACTCGGTTTTTTGGGCTTGTGTTGCTTCCCGTTGTTGCAGTTGAACTTGGCTCGACTCCAGAGAACGCTCTAACTCTTCCGCCCTCCCTTTCAACTGGCGATATGTCTCTTTTGCCCGTTCTTCCAATTGATCATATTGATTCAGTTTTAATAATTCTGCTAAAATTTCCTTGCGTTCACTGGGACGCTTGATCATGAATTCATCAGCACGACCTTGGCGCAAGTAGGCAGAATTAATAAAAGTATCGTAATCAAGTTTGATGTGTTCTAAAATCAAATCCTGCGTCGCTCTGACTCCTTTCCCAGTCAAGGCGCGAAATCCAGAAGCGGTTTCTATTTGAAATTCCAGGACACCACTAGCACCCCGAACTCTGGTGCGAATTACGCGATATTTCTGCTGATTACATTGAAAAACATAATCAACCCGAACTTCTTTAGCACCTGAATGAATTACATCATCTTCAACACCGGCACGGCTTTGACCCCAAATTGCCCATGTGATTGCTTCTAAAAGAGAAGATTTACCCGCGCCATTAGAACCACAAATACAAGCCGTATGCAAACCGCGAAAATCTAAAGTTGCATCACGGTAACTGAGAAAGTTTTTGAGGATAAGTTGTACTGGAATCATTGAGGCTATAGTGCCGCATCTAATGTTTTACGAACTTGCAGTACAGATGCACTATTTGATAGTTTACTTATGTGTTTATCACTATTCTAGTCTTTAAGTCAGTAATTTTACTAATCTTAACAATATTTAGACCAGGTTTTTCATATTAAGCAAATTATTTTGCTGAACAGTTATCAGTTATCAGTTATCAGTTATCAGTTATCAGGTTTAGAAACAATCACCATAAATTCTCGTCAGATCATACACTACAGACAGAAAGCACAAGTATCCTGATGAATATCCTTCACCAATGGAAATCTAGCAGCGCTGCACTCATGGCAATGGCAATTACTACCACTGCTGTCATGCCCATGATCAGCGTTGCTCCTGCCCATGCTCAATTTAATCTTAACCAATCGCGCACAGTCACTATTCCTGCTAACGCCAACGTCATTTTTCCTGTAAGACATGAGAAGGAAAAAGTTGTTGTTAGTCGTGGAGAAACAATGGAATTAACATTGAAAATAGCCAACGACATCACCGACAATCAGAGAAATGTCTTAATTCCCAGAAACACTGACGTTATAGGTAGGCTAGAACCTGTATATTTCGATAATAGAAACAGAGATAATAACAATATTAGGGGTGTGCAGTTCATAGCACGGGAATTAGTCTTTCCTTCTGGCCATCGTCAACCTATTAACGCCTCTTCTCAAACTGTCACCAGAACTGAAACAATTAGTCAAAATGATAGCAGTAGAATCTTGACCGATGCGGCTATTGGTGCTGGTGCTGCTGCGGCAATTTCATTAATTACAGGTAATCGCAGAATTGAAATTTTAGAACCTCTGGGTGGTGCTGCGGCTGGTGCTTTAGCCAGTGTACTGCTACGGAGAAAAGAAACGGAAGTATTTGTCTTAAGACCAGAACAGGATTTGAGGCTGGCACTTAATTCTAATTTAGTTATAGATCGCCGCCGGAACTAAGATTCACTATATTTTAGCCGTGACTTTAATTATCTCCCATGAGCGATCGCTACTGTAACTATAGTAGGCGATCGCTTAGTTTTTTATATAGCAACTGCCAAGGTGCTTAGGGCATGGCAAAAGTTTAAAACCCAGTCACAGCCAGTAAGTAGCTTAAACCTAAAAAACTTAATACCCAATACCCAGATCCCCGACTTGTTAGAGAAATCGGGGATCTATATCAATAGAGAGCTAGTTGAATACTCATAAACAAAGAGTCAAAAATCTTGCATCCTCTTGCAACTATTTTTATAACTATCGCGTCTCTTGTAAATATCTAGTACAGCATGGCGTAAATATGGATACCCTTTCAAAAGGTTCAAAAGCCCAACGTAAAAACTTTTTGACTTTTGACTTTTGACTTTTGACTTCCGCCTTGCGGTACTAGGTTCGTTTTATCTGATTGTTGTTAATAATATAAATCTTGTGGGGGAAGTATCCTGCATACCTTTGTGCATCCAACTTAGATAAGATGTGCTGTATCCCCCAAAAAGGGGATAAGGATTAATTTTTAATTGTGAAAGTAGGAAATACAAAAATTATTAGACACAGCAAAATCACTGATTGAAAATTATAATTTTAGGAACATTTTATTTGAATAATTGTCTGAGTAAGTAAGAGAAAAAAATTAATTTTACTGGAGTAAAAAACAATGTTTAATTTAAATCGTGGTCAATCTAGAAATGCTTTACTGATGACTGTAAGCTTCACAATAGGAGCTATATCACCCTTTGTTAATGCCTCACCAAGTCTAGCTCAAACCAGATTTTCTGATGTTCCGTCTAACTATTGGGCAGCACAATTCATTCAACAATTGTCACAGCGAGGAGTGATTGCTGGTTTTCCTGATGGTAGGTTCCGCCCAGAAGAGCCAGTAACCCGCGCTCAATTTGCGGCGATGATTAATAATGCTTTCCAAAGATCAGCGGAACGGGAAGCAATTAATTTTGTGGATGTTCCTAATAATTTTTGGGCATCGAATGCCATTCGCCAAGCCTATAGTATCGGTTTCTTAGCGGGATATCCCGGTAATCGCTTCGAGCCTAACCAGAATATTCCTCGCCAACAGGTTTTAGTTTCTTTAGCCAACGGTCTAAATTATTCTCCCACTGCCAATACCCAAACGACTCTGCAAGCTTTCAGGGATAGTTTTAATATTGCTGACTGGGCGCGTGGTCCCATCGCTGCGGCCACGGAACGGCGAATTGTGGTTAACTATCCTAATGTTCAGTTTCTCAATCCCACTACAACCGCCACACGCGCACAGGTAGCCGCATTTATCTATCAGGCGTTAGTCAGTTCTAACCAAGCCTCAGCCATTAGTTCGCCTTATATCGTCGCCTTGCAACCGACTACACCCACACCCATATCTGTCACCATTCCCCAAGGAACTGCTATTCCTGTGAAGTATGATCAGGCAGAAAAAATTCTGGTTACCAAAGATGAAACAGCACCTTTGACGTTGACAGTAGACCAAAATGTAGTGACTCAAGAAGGAAGAGTAGTCATTCCAGCAGGAAGTCAAGTGGTTGGTAAACTCCAACCGGCTCAAGGTGGTTCGAAATTCGTAGCCGAAAGACTAATTTTAACTACAGGTCAAGAGTATCAAATTAACGCTTCTTCCGAAGTGATTACTAAAACTGAAACCATTAGACGAGGTACTAACACCAGTACAATCATCAGAAATACTGTATTAGGTGCAAGTGCTGCGGCTGCGGTGGCTGCTGTTACAGGCGATCGCGCTATCGCCACCGAAGAAGTCCTTGGTGGTGCGGCTATCGGTGGTTTAATAGGTCTGTTCTTTGGTAGAAACAGCGTTGACTTAATCGCGATCGCACCTAATACCGATTTACAAATGACAATCAACCAAAACTTGCTAATTTCAGTGAGATAGTTATTAGTTATTAGTCATTAGTCATTGGTCATTGGGAAGTCCAATCTTCCCCCCTGCCTCTTAACTCCCCCCTGCACCCTGCCCCCTGCCCCTCACAAGGGTAGGTTTTTAATGTTATCTGTGAAGGCAAGACTTGGAAGACAAGGAGGGAAAGTAGACAAGGTAGATTTTATACGGGCGATAGTC
>PWQB01000663.1 GCA_003556955.1 Nostocaceae cyanobacterium CSSed10_463m | reverse complement strand
TCCCCTAAGATATGTTAAGATAAAACTAGGCTAGAAGAGGAGTTTGCCACTCACAAGACGCAAGGCAGCTTTCCCCGGTTTGGGCATCTCGTCCGCGCATCGTCGCTGACAAAGCCTGAGCATTTGGGCAGCATTACTGCTTTATGAGGCGTGGTTTCGTACTCCTGGGTCGAATAAACGACACAGAGAGGGCGATTTCCCTGCGGGTAGCGACTTCTCAAAACCAGCCCTTTGGGCGGCTTCCCGACGGGTAAATTAACAACACACACGCTGCGGTAATGAAAAATACCAACAGAAAATATTGTTAAAAAAATACAGGTGTCAATTGTACTCAAAGACACTGGACTTACCCTGGGAAATAGACTAAAAAGTACAAATATCATAACATGGACAGAAACTATCCATGTCCGATCAAGACAGATAGTAGCTGACAGTGTAAAGGTGTGTATTACAAGGAGCGAAATCACCGCTACTTGCTTATCTGACTACAAAAAACAGAAAATGTTTTCAAAATATGGGTGAAAAACCAACGATTGCAATTTCGCACCTAGGCTGCGAAAAAAATCGCATTGATACAGAACATATGTTGGGACTGCTGGCAGAAGCAGGCTATGGTGTAGATACAAATGAAGAGTTAGCAGATTACGTTATAGTTAATACTTGTAGTTTTATAGAAGCAGCAAGACAAGAATCTGTCAGAACTTTAGTAGAACTGGCAGAAGCCAACAAGAAAGTCGTGATCACTGGCTGTATGGCGCAGCACTTCCAAGAACAATTATTAGAAGAACTGCCCGAAGCAGTGGCACTAGTAGGCACTGGTGATTATCACAAAATTGTTAATGTAATTGAGCGTGTAGAACAAGGTGAGCAGGTGAAAGAGGTTAGTCTAGAACCAACCTACATCGCCGACGAAACTACACCGCGTTATCGCACGACAACCGAAGGGGTTGCTTATCTGCGGGTAGCCGAAGGATGTGATTATCGTTGTGCATTTTGTATTATTCCTTATCTCAGAGGGAACCAGCGATCGCGTACTATTGAATCTATAGTTGCTGAAGCGGAGCAGTTAGCTAGCCAAGGGGTGCAGGAAATTATATTAATTTCCCAAATCACCACCAATTATGGGCTAGATATCTATGGAAAACCAAAGTTAGCCGAATTACTGCGCGCTTTGGGTAAAGTAGATGTACCGTGGATCAGAATGCATTATGCATATCCCACCGGGCTAACCCCAGATGTCATAGAGGCAATTCAAGAAACCCCCAATGTCTTACCATATCTAGATTTGCCCCTACAACATTCTAATCCAGATATTCTGCGTGCCATGAATCGTCCCTGGCAAGGGCGAGTCAATGATGGGATTATTGAACGCATCAAAGCAGCCCTACCAAATGCAGTACTCAGGACAACATTTATCGTTGGTTTTCCTGGAGAAACAGCAGAGCATTTTGAGCATCTACTAGAATTCGTCCAGAAACACGAATTTGACCATGTTGGTGTATTCACCTTTTCACCAGAAGAAGGAACGCCCGCTTACAAGCTAGCCAATCAGTTACCCCAATCCGTGATGGATGAGCGCTGGCACAGATTAATGGCGCTGCAAGAGCCGATTGCGGGTAAAAAAAATCAACAGGAAATCGGCAAAATAGTTGATGTCCTGATTGAGCAAGAACACCCTGAAAGTGGAAAGCTCATCGGTCGCTCAGGCAGATTTTCCCCAGAAGTCGATGGTCAGATATATGTCGATGGGGAGGCAAAATTAGGAACCATCGTGCCAGTAGCGATACACAGCGCTGATACTTATGACCTCTACGGTCAAGTTGTTAATAGTTACTAAAAGTAGAGGCCGCAGGGTGAGTCCAGCACTGCTTGAACGCAGCGTCTCGGACAAAAGAAGAGAAGTCACGCGAAACCCAAAGGGTATAGCGGACAATCTTTTCTCACTATCGCGTGTCTAAGACACGCCACCTTAAAGCTCCCTCTTACAAATGAGGGTTTCACACACTTGCTTTAAATCTGGCAACTGAATGCAACTGCTGTTTATCAGCAAATGCCGTCAGATTTAAAAATTTACCACCAAAAAACAAAATCTAGGAGAATTAATGACTCTTTCGTTTCAAGAATTAGGTCTTTCACAAAAACGTGTTGAGCAACTAGAAAACATCGGCTTTACCGCACCCACCAACATTCAAGCTCAAGCTATTCCCCAACTACTAGCAGGTCGGGATGTCGTGGGTCAATCTCAAACTGGAACAGGCAAAACCGCAGCATTTTCCCTGCCCATTTTAGAGCAGCTAGATGTGAATCAGAAAGCTGTACAAGCTTTAGTATTAGCCCCCACCCGTGAATTAGCAATTCAAGTTCACGATGCCATCAACCAATTTGTGGGCAACGAAGGATTGCGGATTTTGGCAATTTATGGCGGTCAATCCATTGAACGCCAAATGATGCAACTCAAACGGGGTGTTCACATGGTTGTGGGTACACCAGGACGGATGATCGACTTACTAGACCGGGGCTGTCTCAAGCTCGATCAAGTCAAGTGGTTTGTCTTGGATGAAGCCGACGAAATGTTAAGCATGGGCTTTATTGATGATGTGATCAAAATTCTATCTCAAGCCCCCAAAGAGCGACAAACGGCTTTATTCTCGGCAACAATGCCACCATCAATTCGCATGATTGTCAATAAATTCTTGCGAAACCCAGCCACAGTTACCGTTGAGCAGCCAAAAGCCACACCCAACAAAATCAATCAAGTAGCTTATCTGATCCCTCGCCACTGGACAAAAGCTAAAGCATTGCAACCAATTCTGGAAATGGAAGATCCAGAAACAGCGCTGATCTTTGTGCGTACCAGACGGACAGCCGCAGAACTAACTAATCTACTGCAAGGAGCCGGTCACAGTGTGGATGAATACCACGGTGACTTGTCCCAACAAGCGCGGGAGCGATTATTAAACCGATTCCGCAATCGTCAAGTGCGCTGGGTGGTAGCAACTGATATTGCTGCACGGGGGTTAGATGTCGATCTACTATCCCATGTAATTAACTTCGATTTGCCAGATAGCGCTGAAACCTATGTTCACCGTATTGGTCGGACTGGTCGCGCTGGTAAAGAAGGTACAGCAATTTCCTTAGTACAGCCCTTTGAACGTCGTAAGCAACAGGCATTTGAGCGCCATAATCGCCAAAATTGGCAATTGCTTTCCATTCCCACACGGGCGCAGATCGAAGCACGACACATTCAAAAACTGCAAGAACAAGTTAAAGAAGCCTTGACTGGTGAGCGTTTAGCTTCATTCTTGCCCATAGTCAGCGAACTGATTGAAGAATATGATGCTCATGCGATCGCCGCAGCTGCATTACAAATCGCTTACGATCAAACTCGTCCGGCTTGGTTGCAAACAGGCGTAGATCCCCAAGATGACGCACCTTCTAATAAGCCCAAATTGGCCAAGCGTCGTAATGGAGAATCTTCTGGCGACAGAAACCGATCCTGGAACAAATCAGACAATAATGGCGGTAGTCCCAAGCCTAAGCTCAGGACAAATAATCGCCGTGACACTTCTGTGTCATCTTCAAATGCAGGTAGAGAATAGGCTGATTAGTCATTAGTTCTTAGTCATTAGTCATTAGTCACTGCCCAGATACTAAAGACTTTTGACTAATAAAGGTTAATTCAGCCAAGGACGACTAACTTGTTCTAGTTGCGTCATCTCATCAGTATTTAATCTCCAGCCCAAAGCGCCTGCATTTTGTTTTACCTGTTGGGCAGTTTTTACCCCCGCAATGGGAATCACATTTCCTTGAGCAATTAACCAATTCAGGGCTACTTGGGCCGGGGTGCGATCGTATTTTTCTCCCAGACTGTTGAGTAAAGAAATTACTGGAGCAATTTTTTGTAATCCTTCTTTACTAAATCGAGGGTCTATCTTCCTCGCACCACTGGGAGTTTCAGCCCGGTCAGGTGTGTATTTACCTGTCAATAATCCCTGCGCTAAGGGACTATAAGCCAAAATAGTCACACCCAATTCACGGGCTGTGGCTAAAATTCCACTGCTTTCAATTTGGCGGGTCAATAAAGAGTAACGAACTTGGTTCACCGCCAAAGGTATTCCCCTAGCCGCCAAAATTTGGTGAGCTTCCCGCATTTGATCAGCCGAATAATTACTTACGCCGACAGAGCCGATTCTACCCCGCTTCACTTCATCAGCTAGGGTATTCATCAACGTTTCTTGACTTAAAAAGAAAGCAAACGGCCAATGTACTTGATACAGTTCAACTCGTTCTCTTTGTAACCGTTTGAGACTGTCTGTGAGTGCATCAGATACAGATTGACCTGTAAATCTCCAAGGTACAGGGCCGAACTTTGTCGCCATTTGCACAGGTTTTTGGGCTTTTTGCATGAACTGCCCTAATAATTTTTCCGACAGTCCCAAACCATAAACTTCCGCCGTGTCAAAGAAAGTCACACCAGCCTCTAATGCGGCGGTAAAAGCGGCTTCTAACTCTTCTGCACCGTAACCATCGCCATAATTCCAAAAGAGTTTATCACCCCAAGCCCAAGTACCAATGCACAGGGGTGTAACAGTGGGGCCATTTTGTCCTAATGTGATATTTTCCACGCAGCAATATTTATTTTATTTACATTTCTTTACTATTTTAGTTTATCGTCACATTAGATGTAGATGCTTTGTAGGGGCGGGTTTACAGATATGACTAACCATTAACGATAATTTAAATAAACCCGCCCTGAGCATACACAGATGTCAAGGCGGATTAACAGATATGATATTTTTTCGCGCAAAGGCGCAAAGGCGCAAAGGTACAAAGAACAGTCAAAATGATTTTGGTATGTTATGTTCTGAGTCCCTGATAATCTAAGTAATTTGGTTAATGGTGAGATATTAATATTACATTTAGATGGCGTGTCATATCTCCGAAGCGTCCTAAAAGTGAGGGATAAGCAATGTTTAGCTGTGAGATGATGTCAATGCGATCGCAGTATGATCAAATCATTTATGACATCCTAGATTGTGTAATCCATTCTGAAAAATAGCTATGGCAAGCGGCGAAATATTTGATTCT
>PWQB01000325.1 GCA_003556955.1 Nostocaceae cyanobacterium CSSed10_463m | reverse complement strand
GTTTATCTTTATCTAGTGCAGAAAGAAACTATCTATCTATAACAGAAATCCCAACGTGGTAATAGGAGAAAAAAAATGAAAGAATTAATTATACCTGACAATTTTGATGGTCAAAAATATTTTGATGCTCAAGGCGACTACCCTCAATCACACAAACCAGGATACTTACTTGTTCCTGATCATATAACTCAAGAGGAAATTGATACTTATGTCATCAGCTTAGATGATTTCAAATATCAAAAAATTGAAAGATTGTGGCAAGCAGCAACTGATTATGAGTATTCCCATGTTGCTAATGGTGGTTTTAGTGCCCTACTTCAGCTTAAATTGGCAGGATCATCTAAAGCTGCTGCATTTGGCGATTGGATTAAATCAATCTGGACAGAATATTATGCTAGAAGGGATCAAGTAACTTCCTCACATTCAAAAGAAATAATTGACTTAATTAATGAGGATTTCTCAACAGTTGGACCTCCCCCATATCCAATCAGAGAAGTTCTTTTCGGTGAATAAAATGGATAGAACAACTAAAAAAATGATAAATAGTAATGAAGCCGAAGATGAGAAATCAACTGAGAGGATGGTTAGAATGCACCCTACTGATCACAGCAAACATTGTCCACATAATCCTGCCAAGATAAAAGAGTTAGCCAGAGAGGAATATTTTAACATGAAAAAAGGGTTAATCGACTGGAATAAGTTATTAGTCATTCTAATTCCTTTCATAATTAGTTTCTTTATTTACATGTCGTCATTAAATTCAAAAATTCTAATAGTTGAACACAATCAATTACAGCAAAGAGCAGATTTCGAAAAACTAAGAAGTGATATCGTTAGGGAAGTGAGAATAGCAATTAGGGAGGAACGAGATGGCCGTCAATAGACAAAGACAATTTCCGGAGTTAGTTATCATAAGAACTCCCGAAGAAGCAAGAGATGATTTAGTTGTCTATTCCCGTTCCGAAGTGGATGCAGCAATTGGGTCAATTGATCTGTCAGAAATTGAAGGTGATATTAGTAACCTTCAAGGGGAGGTAATTAACTTATCAGGGGCAATTGATAATATAGATTTTAGCCCATTAGAAACAGATATAGAAAATTTAGATATTTCATTGACAAAAAAAATATCAGAAGAAGTTTTGATGGCAGATACACCAGTTGTTACGGGTAGTGATACTACAATTGAAGGCTATATACAAGTGAATATAAATGGTGAAACCTATAAACTGGCGTTAGTGCAATAAAGGAGCAATTAATATGTTTTATGGATTAGATCATGATGATATCATACAGTCATTTAACAGCACTCAAGGGAGTGATTGGGCAACTAATGGAATCTCAGGTGCTGAGATAATAACAAATGAACTAGAATTAGCCTTCGATGAA
This sequence comes from Nostocaceae cyanobacterium CSSed10_463m, assembly GCA_003556955.1. The sequence goes on along the minus strand of PWQB01000325.1, from coordinate 3,709 downwards.
TCACTTCAATATCTCCACCCAGCAATTGTTGCCATGATTGAAGGTTGGATAGCTCCTCACATTTTTGAAAACATTTGCCCAAATGAAGATGGTGAGTATATAATTACTTTAATTGGTGAACCTGAATGCATTCAAATTAGAATTTTAGATGAGTTTAATGGATTATTATGCCACAATCCTTGTGAGACAGTTTTTAATGATTTTGCAATCTTTGAAGATTATGAAGTTGTTGGAAATGAAGTAATCTTAGGTGAATCATACGATCCTGACACTACATTAATAGTTAGTTATCATTCTGATGATTTAAATATCCCTTCTCTTGCTAGGTATCTAAGAAATAAAGTCTGTTGCACAGTAGGACATCAATTATTCTCTGCTGGAAGTGATGTGTGGGCATTAGTTGATCACTATTGTTCAGAGGCAAGTAAGTTTGAGGACCGATATGATAAGAAAGGGTTTATTCCTCCAGAATTTAAAAAATTAAAATGGTTGAACTATCCTTTCTCAGTTGGTTTCTTCTCAGTGAGGGTTAACAGAGTATGAAGACTATGTTAGATGATTTGATCGCCTCAGTTCAATCAGTTCCAGAATCAATCACAGGTATAATATCAAGTGATTGGAATTCTAAACATATATTTTATGGTGATGCTGGTGGGATGCTTGGTGTTGGTGGTCAGAATCGTGGTAGATGCCCTTTTGTTAGAGTATTCAGAGGACCAAGAGACTTCAATGCACAGACGTCCTCATCAAGAGGTGGGACTGTTACGAGTAATTTTATAATTGAAATTGTTGTGACTAATCAGAGAATGCAAGATCAAGAAGATCAATGGGATCAAGCATATCAAATGTTTGAATCAATCAGAGACGATCTAAGAGGTAGAGCGAATTATAGAATAGGTGGTGAGACTGTTGAACAATTGCAATTTAATCCGACTATCTTTGTTTTAAAAGTTAATTTTAATGTGGAAAATTCATACTAGGAGAACGAAATGAAGAAAGGAATGAATACTTTTACTGTTTTAGTGACTGACATCTCTGGTGCAGAAGTTACAGATATTTCAGATTTCACCTTGAATGGTCGGATTGGTTCTGATACCTATGACAGTGCAGACATAGATAGTGTACAGAACCTCTTAGATGGCTATTATCGTTTAGATGTTGACATTCTTAATAGTGGTCAGGGTCATTTTGACTTCGGAACTACTGATTCAAGCCATTTCATAACTCCTGATTTTTTTAATTTAGATGTAACAGATAGAGATATTGATGATGTCTATAATAGAATAGTTGTTTCATTTATCGACATTGGAGTTGTTCAACCAGATGGTACATTCGTAACCACTTCATTAACTATGAAAGAAGGTGACTGTGTACTTGTTCCTATTGTCGCACCAATGAATATAACAGGATTTAGTGATTATGAAGCTGATGTCGTTTATTCAACTACGACTGCACCTAGTGGAGACAATCTAGTAGGATCAATGGAATTTGTATCAGCAAACGAAAGTGAACGACTAGTAATCATGAGAATGCCTGAACTATTAACTAAAGGAATTGTTGAAGAAGGAAATAGTAATATAACTCTCTATAGTGATCTTCAAGCAATGGACAGTACTTGCCCTAAGACAATTGCAGAAATTCAAATAAATGTTAGGAGAGAGTTTACATTATGATGCGATCAGTTGCTGAAATTCAAGAATTCTTAAAGTGGCAAGAGAAGAACTTATCTCCTGCTGTTCAGGAAGCTGTGAGACAGTGGGTCAGAGATGAGTTACCTAGTCGATTTCAATTTGGAAATACTCAGAAAATGGGTTGGGCACCTAACACACAAAGATATGAAATGACTAAAATGAAAAAATATGGTCAACGATTACCCCAATTAGTTGCTGAAGGAACTCTAAGAGATACTGTTTTAGGATCAATTAAAGTTAATTATCAGGGAATGACTGTATCATATCCCATATATGGTAAGAATCTAATAGCAAAAGGTTTAGATTTCACACATTTCAGGAAAGAAGATCTAGATAAGATAACTGAATTGACAAAAGAAATTTTGATGAAAAAGATGTGAATAATCACATAAATATACATGTAACAGGAGAACAAGATGGCAAGTAAAACATTTCTATTATCTGAAGCGACTTTTGACGGAGTTGCTATTAAATCTGTTAAAAGTGCTTCAATTGAAAAGACAAGCACTCCTACAGATTTATCCGCTGACTCAAGTCGAATAGTAAATAAAGTTGTTGTTGATGAAAAAACTGTAATAGTGTCCGTTACAACCATGGATGGTAGTCAGGCACTTCGACCTGGTTCATGTGGTGAACTAATTTTAAAAACTGTTGAAAGATCGGCTGGTGATGGTGTTAGTGCTGGTGCAACAATCACAATGACAAACGCAAAAGTGAGTAGTTCAGACAATACGATTGAAACTCAAGGTGAATCTGCACTAGTAATTAGTTTCATCGCTTATGATCCACTTGCTGATTACGAAACTGAATCAAATCTAATTCAATATACTTGAGGAGAAATAAATGGCGGCTAAAACATATGCACTCACTTCAGCAGTTTTCGGGGAAGGTGAAGGAGCGATAACTATTACTTCTTTGACCAATGGTACTGTGAATGAAACAACCCAAGAGACAAACCTAACTGCTGATGCAAGTAGAACTGTTAATCTCCCTATAGATGACATGTACTCAGTTGATGTAACAGTTGAAACTATGGATAGTTCTTTTGCTTCGTCTTTCGAACCAGGCGATACAGGTCAATTAATATTGACAGGTAAGTTACGCACTTGTGGAGATGGTTTATCAACTGATCAAACTATAACTCTTAAAAGTGTTTGTGTGGTTTCAGTAACTGATGGCTTGGAGTCTCAGGGACAATCTTCATTAACTATTACATTCAGGGCTTATGATGAAGATGCTGATCATAATACTACTGAGATAGGAATTATTTTATATACCTGATAACAATTTAAATAGCCATGATGGCTGAAGGAGGCATGATGCTTAAAACTAAATATTTCACTCACACAATAAAAGATATCCCTGGAAATATTACATCTTTAAGAAAGTTATTCCCAGGTTACACTTTCTTCAATGGGAAATGTAATGGAATTTATGGAACATATGCTGTTTCAGATCCTACACCAGGGAAAAACGAATTTCTAAAACCAATTAAATCTAAAGAATTGAAAGATTATCTTTGGTTTCCTCCAACAGAATTTAAACTAACTCAAGAATACCTAGACGAACATGAGAAATCTAAAAGTTCTTTAAAAATTACAGTTGAACTTGATTGTGGATTTGAAATTAAAATTATCCCTGCAACTGCTGAACCAAGAAAAGTTGCCCTTAGTTTATTTGATGACTGTGAGGAAGAAGCAGTACTAGTCAGTCCATACGGTAAAAAAGCATACGAAATTGACGAAAGATTATATAAGCAGGAAGAAGTGACTTTCAAAGAAGTGCTTCCTCTTATAATTTTGGGTATTCAACGATCATATAACTTTTCTATTGACTTAATTAATTATTGCGGGTTAATAGGAACTGACGACTTACAAGGTTTAACACATGCTTGTTTAGGTTATGATGAGGAAATCAAAAAAAAAGAAGGAGATTCATAAATCATTTGGACAACATTAAACTAACTCCTGCTGAGTTTAGAGAGTGGGTTAGTTACAGAGAGGATATCATACAACTAT
>PWQB01000071.1 GCA_003556955.1 Nostocaceae cyanobacterium CSSed10_463m | reverse complement strand
AGAGTTTTTGTAGTAGGGATTAAGCGACAGCGCAACCCAACAAAAGCCCGTAAATGTTGGGTAACAAGCGTCAACCCAACCTACCTAATTTAATGTTTTTAGCTTAACCGACAAGTATTGACTCCCCCACTCAGCACTCAGCACTCAGCACTCAGCACTCTCCCCACTCAGCACTCAGCACTCAGCACTCAGCACTCTCTTGCACAGATTCGATGAGCGATCGCACTTGTTGAGTACCTTGGGAAGGTTCAAAGGAGAGTGGGAATTTACCCCGAACGATCATTCGTAAACCCAGGGGTGCAAGACTGAGTAATCCTTTAAGGTCTTTAAAGTAGTTACCAACCACTTGAATACCAAATTGACGTTCATCGATCCAACCACCTGTTTTCACCAAATCGACTAATACTTTGCGGTGGCGAATTGAACGACTGTCTTTGGCTTCTTTACGCTGAAGAATTTCCTGTTTAATTTTCGTGATTTGTTCTAATGGTGCTACTTCCATTGGACAAACTGAATCACAGTAAAAACAACGAGTACAACCCCAAACTCCTTTAGTTCCTTCGTTGTAACTTTCTAAGCGATTTTCAGTTTCACTATCACGAGAGTCAGCCACCATGCGAAAAGCTTTAGCTAAAGCATGAGGGCCAACAAAATCTGGATTAACTTCACGGGCATTACATTCAGAGTAACAAGCACCACATAAAATACAATTGCCTGTCTGATCAAGACGCGATCGCTCCAGTGGGGTTTGTAAAAATTCCCTTTCTGGAACTTGTCGCGCTGCTGTACTGACATAAGGAGCTACTGCATCTAGATGATTCCAGAAACTACTCATATCAACAACCAAATCTTTCACTACGGGCATATTACCGAGAGGAGCTACTGTAATTTCTCGAAGAGTGTGGGTGTTATTCTCCAAAGCAGGGATTTGTGGTAATCTAGCCAGTGCACTACCAACGTTTTCCTTACAAGCTAAAGCTGAACGCCCATTTATTCGCATGGCGCAGCTACCACAAATGGTGTTGCGACAATTTTTGCGAAACGCGAGTGTTCCATCTTGTTCCCACTTAATTCGATTCAGACAATCTAAGATTGTATTGCCAGAATCTACCTCTAAAAGGTAAGTTTGTACAACAGGAGAAGAATTTTGTTGCTGCCGAATGATCTTAAATAAAATTTCCATTATCACTAACCAAAATCTGAAAATTATATCACCAGCCTCAGAAATCGTGAGTCAAGGCTGTTGGTTGCACAAAGTGAGCTATACTCTTGTTGCCCTTCATTCCCAGCCAAGTGTTAATAGGCTGATCATCAAAGCGCAGGTGATTCTAGTTTAAGGATAACCATTAAAATTAAATTTTAAGAAGTGCTACAAGTGAGATTATTGTCAAGCTCTAAAACCAAACTCTCATCAAGTAATGCGGGCTAGAGCGTTTAACTTACTGTTTGGCAGTACCCACATCAGTGAGTTGAGCAGGAGAAAGACCCAGCTTCATCTCCTGGATAGTGAAGATATCTCAACCAAATCCAGTAATGTTTCTCAATATATCTTGATGCTAAGAGCAATGGCTCCCATTGCTGCAAAAAAATCACTATTCTAGTCGAAAAGGGGAGTTTTTTGTAGAGATGGAAGTGCTAAACCTGTTGATAAACATCTGGTGATAATCAAGCATTTGCAAAATCAGGGAAAATTTGTTCTTCCCAAAGACAGACCTATATAATGGCTGTCAGCTTTTTGTCTGGTGAGCATAAACCAGCAGGACAATCCTCTCTTAGTTTTGTCTGTACTAAATCACGGAAATCTGGGATTTAACTCATTTGTCAAAACGGCTCGTCTAAATTTAGATTATTTTTTATAAAAGCCATCCAGCAAGACTGACTAGGGCAATAAAGCTTGAGGAAAATCCTCACTGCTTTTTGCCTCCCCAAGGTTAGATATTTAGATTAAAGTCAATCAGCAAGTTAAATTAAAAACTAAACAATTATTTTGCTATTATTAGTTCATGCTAGTATTTAATATAAAATTATGAAGTAACAAATCCAGTACCAATAGCTGCATAAGCATGGTTAATGCTGCTTTGTTAATTCGTAATGTAGAGACAAGAAAATTCATGTCTCTACAGGCAGGACAAAGGTGTATGTCCGTAAGTGCCTATTCAAATACTATGCTGTCCTGGGCTTGAGAGTCAGAGTAGGGAAAACCTAACAACTCAATGGCAATAAAGGTCAGCACCCAAAGTTGAAAGCCTGCAATTTATTGGGTCTACGACTTATTTGTAGTAGAACTCAAACCTATTGTGAAGGTGGCTGAAATTTACGCCGCTACAGTAGCGCCAAAAGGGAAAATAAATTGAGTTCTGATGGCGAGTAATGGTTAAAAGTGCCGTAAAATCACCTAAATTAATGTTGGTGGCCACCATGACCTTTAATTCGTTGTGGATGACCATAATGTAGGCGCTGATAGCTCAACCTATAAACAGGAATTTATCCCCCACTCTAGGGTCATGAGTAGTCAAATACTGGCATGAGACAACTTTGTTTATCAGTTTGGAGAGAGTAAGGAAAATTTGAGCATAATGACTGAAACTGCAACCGCACCATTAACTGGAAAAGCATTGCTTGCTAAGGTAAAAGAACTTTCTAATTTACCCCGGCGAGAAAGAGCCAAGCAATGTGGCTATTACACCGTTACTAAGAATAATCAGGTTCGTGTTAATCTCACGGATTTTTATGATGCTTTGCTATCGGCTAGAGGTATTCCCCTGAGTCCAGAAGCACCTAAAGATGGTCGTGGACGTGAACCGACATATCGAGTCAGCGTTCACCAAAACGGTCAAATTGTGATTGGTGCTACCTACACTAAGGCAATGAACTTAAAGCCTGGTGATGAGTTTGAAATCAGACTGGGATATAAGCATATTCACTTGATTCAACTTGGTGAAACTGATAAAAAAGCCACCTCTGAAGATATTGAATCTGAAGAATCAGATGAAGATTTAGATGAGTAAGAGTAAGTTTGCTGATGGTGAAGGCTTGATAACTCATTGCTAGCACTACAGCTAACGGCTAATTCTCTTGGCTGAAATTTTGTAAGATTGTGAAAATACGATTAGACCCCTTGCAGAAGTCACAGATTTTAGTAGAGTCTTGATTAAGAAGCAAGCAGTCTATCGTGTTTTTTTATGTCTATAGGAACGTAGAGGTAGGGAACAGGGAACAGGGAACAGGGAACAGGGAACAGGGAAGAAGGAATCAAGCTATACGGAGTTTTGTATGGCTTAGAGGATGTTTTAAAAGTCTTATTGTTGGTAGCAAAACATTCTAGATCCCCCTAAATCCCCCTTACGAAGGGGGACTTTGATTCTAATTCCCCCCTTTTCAAGGCTACGGTGTACACACAAGTGATCTGATCCCCCTAAATCCCCCTTAAAAAGGGGGACTTTAAGAAATTTTCCCCCCTTTTCAAGGGGAGGCTCAAGGGGATCTGCGAGTGCCTAAAATCATAGCCAACCACTTTTCAAACACCCTCTTACGCCACCAAGCTATCAAAATTCAAATAGGAGTCCTATATATTGATAAATATAGTCAATACCTTACAAGCATTTATAGAAGATGCATCAGTACTGATTGTAGTGATGACATTTTTTATTAGCTGGATAGGATGCTGGTTACCAATAGCAGTACTAATAGCAATTACACGGAATTGGCAACCTACCAAACCTTTACAGCCAGAACAAAAATTACCCTTATTAGTGCCACTTTATCTATTAGCCCCCCTGGTTCTCTGGGGAGTGATTTGGCTATCTGATAAATCTTTCTCAGATTACGGCTTTGTGGGTAATCTTTCCCTGCTGAGTTCCTTAGCGCTAGGTTTTGGTTTGGGAGTATTCAGCCTAGCAATTATGTTTACCTGCCAATTTTGGCTAGGCTGGTGCTATTTGGAGAAATCAAATATCAAGTTGATACCATCCATCTTGCCAACTATTTTATTGATAGCGTTGTTGGTTGGGGGTATAGAAGAATTAGTTTTTCGCGGTTTCTTGTTAACTGAATTAGAGCGTGATTACCCAGTCTGGTTAGCTGCGACAATTTCTAGCTTAATTTTTGCCCTGCTGCATTTAGTCTGGGAGCAACGGGAAACTAAACCCCAAATTCCTGGATTGTGGCTGATGGGAATGATGTTGGTGTTAGCTAGGATGGCTGATGGTGGTAGTTTGGGTATGGCTTGGGGATTACACGCTGCGTTAGTCTGGGCGATCGCTACTGTAGATACAGCAGGACTAATTACTTATACTGGTAAAGCTTCGGACTGGTTGACTGGTAAAAACAAAAAACCCCTAGCTGGGGCGGCGGGAATTATTTGTGTGTTGGGAACTGGCTTAATTCTTTGGTTCTTGTCTGAGTAGTTGATGGTGGGTTACGCCGTCGCTAACCCACCCGATGATTTTGGGAGAATTTATGTTTGGGAATTGCACCCTAGTAGTTAGCTGATGAAATGCAGCTGGCTGATTACCATACTAATCAGATGATGGGTGATGGGGAGGCTATCTATGACCATACCCAAACATAACAGCATCATGTAAGAGATGGAATAAAGAAACAACTCTCTAGCTATAGTGCGATCCTCTGGGTTGTGTAACAAACGCCAAGATTTGTGAACAAATAATCCTCCCAGACTTAAAGCGATCGCTCCATAGACAAATCCACTGGCGTGCAAAGGATAGACAAGTAACACAGTGGCAGCAACTGTGACCAATGTATAGTACCAAATCTGCTTGACAGTTGCCGTATTACCTTTGATTACGGGTAACATAGGAATGCCTACTTTTGCGTAATCGTCCCGAATCATCAGTGCTAATGCCCAGAAATGGGGAGGTGTCCATAAAAAGACTATGGCAAAAATTAACCATGCTGCCCAGCTTAAAGTCCCTGTGACAGCCGCCCAACCGACTAAAGCCGGAATTGCTCCTGCTGCTCCACCAATGACAATATTTTGAGTACTGTGGCGTTTCAACCAGTGGGTATAGATCAAAACATAAAAGACAATGCCGGAGAATGCTAGGCAAGCCGCCAGTAAATTTGCGAATACTGCTAGTAGT
>PWQB01000196.1 GCA_003556955.1 Nostocaceae cyanobacterium CSSed10_463m | reverse complement strand
TGAGGATTTGTTAACCATTCAAATTCTTGGGGGTTAATCATAAAACCCAATTCCAATAAAACCGATGGTGCAGCTGTTGGACGTGTGAGGGCGAGATTATTCCAAAATACCCCATAAGAAGGTCTATTTAACCTTTGCACCAGATAATTGTGCATAAATATAGCTAGGCTATCCGCTTGGGGATGATACCAGAAAGTGCCAATTCCCTTGGTATTCTCCGCATCACCACTATCAGGTAAAGCATTGTAATGTATGGAAAGTGCGATCGCTGGTTCTTCTTTGTCTATCATGGCCATGCGATCGCCTAAAGAAACATCAATATCAGTCTCCCTAGTCATGACGACTGTAGCCCCTAGTTTCACCAATTCATCGCGGAATAACTTGGATACAACTAAATTCACTGCTTTTTCTGGATATCCATTCGGACCAACTGCACCAGATTCTTTGCCACCATGTCCGGGATCGAGTAAAATCTTCATACCAGTTAGGGGTCTTCGTCTTTCCCTTGCCATTGTGGGTGGATGACGCAAAGCTAACTTCAGGGTTGTATCGTCGTATTTCAGCTTATACCCCCACTGTTGAGAAGTTTTCAGGTTAAAGGTGTATTTTACCTGCCCTGGAGTCACCTGTTGCCAATCTAGACGAGAAATTAAAGGGTCATCATCTAAACGAATTGTGTCTGTTTGGGCTGTAGTGTTGTAAAGTGTGAGAGTGAAATTATGATCGCTCTGTTCTACACTCACAGGGACAGGCACTTGTAGGGGGAAAATCATTTCTGTGGCACTAGGAAGTCGCCGATATCCGACACTACGAATAGTTGTGCGTGGCGGAATAGCACCGGGTAAAACGCGAGTTTCCCTACTATTAATCCAACCGCCATAGTCTAGGCGCAACCATTCACCGTCACGACCCGTAATTAATGCCTGTGTGCCTTTGGGGAGTGGGGTGAGTCGGGAATAATCGGTTTTGGGGCCTGTGCGTGCTACACCTGCATCTGCTACTACCTCAGCAACTTCTAAGTTCGCAGGTGAGAGAATTTGAATTTTGCCAGTTCCTGGTTGAGTTATCGTCTCGCCGTTGAGTGTTAGTTGAAATTCGGGTTTACCCAAATCTATAGTTTGATTGGTATTAGGGATGTCAGCAGCAGAAATGATGTTGTTATCTGCAATTAAATTTGAGGAAACAGGTTCTGCTTGTTCAAGTGTCGTGCAACCCTCATACTTTCCTGGGATAAACTGGGCAGTAGGCTGGTTATTTCCGGTGAGGGCAGCCGAATTACTTGGTAGACTTACCTGTTGAGGTTGGGGTGCAAGAGAAATAGTTTTATTTGCCAGATTGACAGATACACTGGCATTAGGGGGTGCGATGGCGCTAAAACAAATTAATTCTCCCGGTAGTCTAGCAATGTCGGCTGCTGGAATGAGAGAATCTTTAGCAAAGGCTAATCCTTGAGGTAACTCAGGTTGTGTCGCCAGCCTTGTAACTTGAATTTTTAGTTGTTGATTTTGGTGACTTACAGTAAAGAGATTTTCTCCCAATTGCAAGGGAAAACTTGGAGCAAAATGGCCAGCTTGACTGCGGTTAATTGGCTTACCATTGATGAGAACCTGTCCATCTGGTGGCGCTGTGCCAATCAAGAAGATTTTTTCTGCCCTGGTTTGGTGGTTGTTTGGAGGATAAACAACCAAAAATGATGATCCTGCCAATGCTACTACAGAGGAGGTAACAATAAACCCTAATATTAGTAATCCTAGAAGTTTTTTCACGACAATAGCACAAAAGATTTCACCACAGAAACTGTGGCACAATGACGGGATGTTTTTTGAGAAGTTGCTAAAAATTCAAAATACTATACTATGACTAAATTTATTTTTGTAACTGGAGGTGTAGTTTCCAGTATTGGCAAGGGCATTGTAGCAGCAAGTCTAGGACGTTTACTTAAATCGCGGGATTATTCGGTGTCGATTTTGAAACTCGACCCTTATATTAATATCGATCCAGGTACAATGAGTCCTTTTCAGCATGGGGAAGTTTTTGTTACCGAAGATGGTGCGGAAACAGATTTAGACTTGGGACATTACGAACGCTTTACTGATACCTCAATGTCGCGGTTAAACAGTGTTACCACTGGCTCAATTTACCAAGCGGTAATTAATAAGGAGCGACGCGGAGACTACAATGGCGGTACTGTCCAGGTTATCCCCCATATTACCAACGAAATTAAAGAACGGATTCTGAGTGTTGCTCAAGATACTAATCCCTCTGTCTTAATTACGGAAATTGGCGGCACGGTAGGCGATATTGAATCACTGCCGTTTTTGGAAGCCATTCGTCAGTTACGTAAGGAAGTGGGACGGCAAAATGTATTGTATATGCACGTTACCCTCATACCTTGGATAGCGTCGGCTGGGGAAATGAAAACCAAGCCAACCCAGCATTCTGTGAAGGAATTGAGATCAATTGGCATTCAACCAGATATTTTAGTCTGTCGGTGCGATCGCGCCATACCTCTGGGCTTAAAACGCAAGTTATCAGAATTTTGCGATGTTCCCCAAGAATGTGTAATCACTGCCCAAGATGCCAGCAGTATCTATGAAGTACCGTTAATCGTAGAACGGGAAGGACTGGCAGAGCAAGTTTTAAATTTGCTGCAAATGGAACAACGCCAACCCAATTTGTTGCAGTGGCAAACTATGGTAGAACGTTTATACAGTCCTAAGTATACTGTAGAAATTGCCATTGTTGGGAAATATGTGCGATTAAGTGATGCTTATCTGTCTGTAGTAGAAGCTTTGCGTCATGCTGCCATTTCTACTTATGGCGATTTACGTTTGCGATGGGTAAACTCTGAAGACCTAGAAAATGAACCACCGGAAACTTATTTGACAGGTGTCGATGGGATTTTAGTCCCTGGAGGTTTCGGGATGCGGGGGGTAGATGGTAAAATTGCAGCCATTCAATATGCACGCGATCGCCAAATACCCTTTTTAGGTTTATGCTTAGGAATGCAATGTTCCGTAATTGAATGGGCGAGAAATGTAGAAGGATTAAATGGTGCTAACAGTGCCGAATTTGATCCCGAAACTAAGTATCCAGTTATTAATTTGTTACCAGAACAACAGGATGTAGTTGATTTAGGCGGAACGATGCGATTAGGACTCTATCCTTGTCATCTTCTTCCTAACACTATGGCAGCTAATCTTTACCAACAAAAAGTAGTGAACGAACGTCATCGCCATCGCTATGAATTTAACAATAACTACCGTAATATGTTGTTGGAATCAGGTTATGTAATCAGTGGTACTTCCCCCGATGGACGCTTAGTAGAAATCGTGGAATTTCCTCAACATCCATTCTTTTTAGCTTGTCAATTTCATCCAGAGTTTCATTCACGTCCTAGCGCTCCTCATCCTTTATTTAAAGGATTCATGGAAGCAGCAATTAACCGGACTCACCCCATCTGTAACTTACCTACACCCGTAGAAGTTTCTTAAACAATTCAAAACTCAAGAAAATAACTTTTTTTTGAGTTTTGAATTAGCACATAGCAACATTAACTGAAGAATTGAGGGTAATTTAGTTTATACATCGGGTGCATCATTGATAAATTTCAAACTTAAGGAGATGTTGTGGCGTACTGGGTGAAAATCCTTTACGATAGGAGAAAGTATATAGTCAATCTTGACCGTGTAAATGCTTTTTGTTATGAAAAGAACGGCCGGGTAACTTTTTGGTTACCTGATTGTGCTATTCCTATTGTGCTAAATCCACAGAGTGACTTAGAAGACTATCAAAAACTTCTAGAGTATTTAGAATTTGTGACTGGCTTAGAACTAGAAAATGCCCAGTGGGTAAAAATCGTTTATGAGCAAAATGAATATATAATCAACCTCACCTGTATTAGTTCTTTTTGTCAAGAAGCTAATGGCAGGATCACATTTTGGTTACCCGACGGTACTATCCCCATTATTATCAATGCTGTAAGTAATCCCGAATCTTACGAAAAAGTTTTAAACTTCGTGCAAAAATCAACCGGATATTCTTTATCATGAAAACCTTGTAGAGACGCGATTTATCGCGTCTTGATTTATCGCGTCTTGATATATTCATTTTTCAGATGCACAATCTCTCTGTTTTGTCAAGCCATCAATAGCATCACCCAACGCCGTAGTGAGATTTTTACGGGTTTGGGAGTGATTTTCCTGTTCAGTTTTTAAAGCTTGCAGCAAGCGATCGCGTTCCTTCATCATAGCAATCAGTTTGCCTTGCAATTCTGCCAATGATTGGATTTGTTGAATTTCCGCTTGGGCAGCCGTGCTGGCTTTCTCATCAATGAGTATACCTGATTCTAGTCCCTTGAGTTGCCGGATCTCTATCTTGAGAGCAGCGATCGCTTGTTGAGCTAAATTAGCATCTGTACGACGTTGTTCAGCCTCAGTGTTATAAAGCTTACGCCACTTTTGAGCGCTTTCCCAAGCCGTATCACAATCACGTTGCTGTGCGGCGAGTTGTTGCTTGAGGGCTTGAATTTCGGCTAACCACAATTGGGTTAAATCGGTGTTATTATCAATATTTTCCGCCATGTTAATGCTCTTTTATATACTTATAAGATACCCAGCTTCAGTATAATCTGCCTAGGCGATCGCAGTCAGCTGCAACAACCTCATTCTGCACAGCATAGTCAAAAATTAAAGATTTTTTCATCTGGGGATAATTTACAGAGCAAACAAGGGATAACTATATATAAACCTTGTCTACTTTGAGAACTGTAGTTTTTAGTCAAGATGGTGAGATTGCTTCCTTACGTCGCAATGACAAAAACTCTACCTTTCATGATGGACAAGCTTTAGTGCGGTTTATGTGACTCTTCCCTTCGTTTTCCTATGACCTACTGTCTCAGAATTGCTGATATTCCCACCGATGAGCGTCCGCGTGAGCGTTTAATGACCCACGGCCCCAAAATTTTAGCCACAGCCGAATTAATTGCAATTCTGTTAGGGACTGGTCAAGGGCCGGGAAAACTGTCAGCAGTAGGCTTAGGACAGTATTTACTACAGGAACTCAGTAAACACCAACGTGACCCCTTAGCTGTACTACGAG
>PWQB01000718.1 GCA_003556955.1 Nostocaceae cyanobacterium CSSed10_463m | reverse complement strand
CAGAGATAGCTGGCCCTGGTTTTATTAATCTTAAGCTCAAAATTGCATACCTAGAAGCACAAATCAACGCTATTCAGGCAGATTCTCGGCTAGGAGTTCCCAAGACGGAAACGCCGAAACGAGAAATTGTGGATTTCTCTAGTCCGAATATTGCTAAGGAAATGCACGTGGGACATTTGCGTTCTACGATTATCGGTGATTCCATCGCCCGGATTTTGGAATTTCAAGGACATGATGTTTTACGGTTAAATCACGTCGGTGATTGGGGTACGCAGTTTGGAATGTTAATTACCTACTTGCGAGAAGTTTACCCAGAAGCGCTGACTACTGCAAATGCTTTAGATATTGGAGATTTAGTCAGTTTCTACCGCAAAGCTAAACAGCGTTTTGATGAAGATGAGGCTTTTCAAGAGACTGCGCGACAGGAAGTTGTGAGGTTACAAGCAGGTGCTGAAGATACTCTTCATGCTTGGAAATTGTTATGCGAACAGTCTCGGCGCGAGTTTCAGGTAATTTATGACTTGCTGGATGTGCAAGTCATTGAACGGGGAGAATCGTTTTATAATCCCCAACTTCCTTCAGTTGTGGAAGATTTGGCAAAATCTGGGTTACTGGTGGAGAATCAAGGCGCTCAGGTGGTTTTCCTGGAAGGTTTTACTAACCGGGAAGGTGAACCTATGCCTTTGATTGTGCAGAAATCGGATGGTGGTTATAACTACGCAACTACAGATTTAGCAGCTTTGCGTTACCGGATTCAGCAAGATGAAGCTAAACGGATAATTTATGTAACTGATTCTGGACAAAGTAATCATTTTGCTCAATTTTTCCAAGTCGCACGCAAGGCGGGATGGGTTCCTGATGATGTGGAACTGGTTCATGTTCCCTTTGGTTTGGTATTAGGGGAAGATGGGAAAAAATTTAAAACTCGTTCTGGTGATACTGTCAGGTTACGAGATTTATTAGATGAGGCTGTGATTCGCGCCCGTGCAGATTTAGAAGCTAGATTAAAGGAAGAAGAACGAGCAGAAACTGAAGAATTTATTAGTGAAGTTGCTGAGATAGTTGGTATCAGTGCGGTGAAATATGCTGATTTGAGTCAGAACCGTACCAGTGATTATATTTTCAGCTACGATAAAATGCTGGATCTGAAGGGGAATACCGCACCCTATATGTTGTATGCTTATGCACGGATTCAGGGAATTAGCCGCAAGGGTGGGATTAATTTTGCTGAGTTGGGTGAGAATGTGAAGGTGATTTTGCAGCATGACACTGAGTTGGCTTTGGCTAAGTATTTACTGCAATTGGATGGGGTGATTAGTAGTGTTGAGCAGGAGTTGCTACCTAATCGTCTATGTGAATATTTGTATGAGTTGAGTAAGAAGTTTAATCAGTTTTATGATCGGAATCAGGGGGTACGGGTGCTTGAGGCTGAGGAACCTTTGCGGACTTCTCGTTTGGTTTTGTGTGATTTGACTGCTAGAACTTTGCGGTTGGGTTTGGATTTGCTGGGGATTCGGGTGTTGGAGAGGATGGAGGAGGGAGGTTTTAACGCAAAGGGGCGCGGAGGTAACGCAGAGGTACGCGGAGAGTTTTTGACTGGGTTTCGATGGGGCTTACCAAAACCTAGTCAACTATAGTCAAAACTATTCAGATGACTTAATTAGTTCATCAACCAACCCTCTTAAACGTTCTTGCCAATTAGGGACGTTTTTGAGTTTTTCTCTAACTCCAGGCATGACTTTAACCTGAACTGGTACTTTATCAAAAGCTACCTGGTTTTTAGGCTGAAATTTTATTTTAGGCATTGTGCATTTTCTTTTAATATCTAGTATACTAGATATCACAAAACACATTGAATGGTCGAATCAATGCTTTTAAGTTTCAAAACCGCATTAGTTCCAAACAACAAACAGGAAACTGCTTTTAGGAAATCCAGTGGAGTCGCCAGACACGCATACAACTGGGCAAATGCCCAATTTAAAGGTATTTTAGCCACTAGAAAAGAAGGTGAAAAACTAAAGCTCCCATCTGCTATTAATTTGCACAAGCAGTTGGTAAGTGAGATTAAATCTGTAAATCCTTGGTACTACGAAGTGAATAAAAACGTCCCGCAAAAAGCTTTATCTGATTTACGTCAAGCTTGGAACAGATATTTTAAGAAAACTTCTAAACAACCCAGATTCAAGAAAAAAGGTGATCACGATTCTTTCTATCTAGAGTCTGGAACAAAGGCACTACCAAAAATTAAAAATGATGGCAGACGCATCAAGTTACCTTCTATTGGTTGGGTGCGATTAGCCGAACTATTGCCAGTTACATCTATACACAACTGCGTAATATCTAGGCAAGCAAATAGATGGTTTATCTCTATTAAATATGAAGTCGAAAAACTTACTATTTCAGGTGATGAACCATCTATAGGTGTTGATATTGGAATTAAGCAGTTAGCTGTCTGTAGTAACGGCAAGATTTTCGCTAATCCCAAAGCCTACCGTAGTGTTAGTAAGCGCATGAAACGTTTACAACGTAGTATTAGTAGGAAGGTTAAAGGATCTAAAAACAGAGGTAAGTCTGTCAAAAAGCTGGCTAAGTTACACGCCAGGGTGTCAAACATTCGCAAGGATTCAATCCATAAACTAACTTACTATCTAGCTAAAAACCACAGCGTTATAAAGATAGAGGACTTGCACGTTAAGGCATTTTTAAAAAATCACAAGTTAGCAGGTGCAATTGCAGACTGTGGAATGTATGAGTTTAAAAGACAGTTAGAATACAAGACCGAGAAATTTGGTAGTAAATTAATCCTTGTTGATAGATTCTTCCCAAGTTCTCAAATTTGCTCTAACTGCGGAAATCATCGTCACAAGATGCCACTTAAGAATCGCACTTATGTCTGTCCTGAATGTGGTCATACTGAAGATCGTGATCTGAACGCATCTAAAAATATTGACCGATGGTTTGAGGATATTTTTATCCCTGTAGCGTAGCGGTTTCTTTTAGGAACTACTGTTAGAAACGGTAAGCTATACCGAGATTGCTTGTGGAGTGGGTAAACCTCTTAGAAGTCATTCTAAGACCACGTTGAAACAGGAAGCAAACACTAATTCTAAACTAAGCGTCTAGGGTTGGGTAGGTTTTGCATAGCGGGTGACGTTTCCTTTTATTATGGGTAGTAGTACTAATCTGAATGTGCGATCGCTATGAATGATAAGGAAATTAAACAGTTAATGGAGAGTAATGCTAAAACTGTTCAGGCGATGTTGGATGAAATTGCTGATGCTCGTCAGGAACGTCAAGAGTTGCGGGAGGGTATGGTACAACTCCAGAATGCTGTGGCAAAGTTGACTAATATACAAGAGTCTATCGCTAATTTGTTGGTTTCTTTGGATGGCGATCGCCCCACTATTTTGAAGAAACTCTCGGCTATTGAGTGTAAACTGGATCAGTTATTGCCACAAGAATTAAAAGATCAAGCGGAATAATGTAACCTCACACGAGTTGGTGAGGCTATCTGCTTAATTTTCAATCAAAACTGTGACGGATGCGACTGCTATCAACATTTCATCATTTTTGTCGTTGAGTGAGGCGATCGCTTTTCCTTGTACTACCATTCCCCCAGATTCTACGGTTAAGCTTTTCCGCCCAAAGGGTAGTACGGCTAGGACTTCTGCTTCTCTGACTTGTTCGGGATAGGGAACGGCTACCTGTACTTCTACAATCATTTCATCGGGATCGTTCAAGCCGGCGACTTCCCAAACACCGGGTAAGGCGTTGTGGGCGATCGCATTACGCACGGCTCTTGCTGCTGCTACTGTGGGTTCTTGTCCATGCTGATCTATTCCCATACCCATCTCAATAATTAAGCGTTTACGCGCCACAGCTACCTCCTAAAGATATTTATTTTCTCACTTTATAGATCAACATTTTATCTATTTTGCCGTTATTTATGTTACGATATTGAGAGGAATAATTAAATTTAAAGCAACATATTCACCTGAATCAGCTACTGCGCTAAAATAGAGGCATTGGGGTAAAAATCTCTGCGAATAGTTTCAAGAAATGAACAATTTTTACCCAATTCAGTAACAATGTCTCAAGAGCATAACGAATCAATCCAAATTCAGCAGATAGCTAGTCTGAAACCAAAACATTTTGCTGATTTAATTAGAGCAGCTCAGTTAATTTTTGACCCGGCTGCGGGAGTTACAATTAGACAGATAGAAGTTAATTGGCAAGATTTTGGCATTCCTAAAGATGTAGAAGAAAATCTCAAAGACCTGGGTTTGCATTATCAATATGCTTCTCCTCATATTCCTGGTGATGTTATTTGGAGTCAATTAACTCCTGAAACTAGAGTTTGGTTTCTTAATAATAAAGATGATTTGTGGCGGTTTGAGGAGGCTTTTCCGGCGCTGGATGAAGACTAGATCCGCTACGCGGAAGTCAAAAGTCAAGCAACAGTGTGATTTATTACAACCCTGGCGACTAGAAGTCGCGGAACTATACAAACTAAACCCGCACTTCGGCAAGCTCAGTGACCACCTGCGCGGGTTAAAAATCCCACTTTTTCATTAGTCCAGGTCGCTGGACTTTGCCTGTGTAGTAGCGAATTATATTCGCCCAAAACTTTTCTGTGGTGGCGTGATCGAGTTCAAATAGTGCATTAATTTAAATATAACTAAGGAACTTCCAAGAAATAAATTATCCAAATAAACGAACCACAGAGACGCAGAGGACACAGAGTTATGAGAGTTTGAAAGGTTTTTTGCGTTAGGTGATTGAGTATTTTTTTATTTGGAAGTTCCTAAGTGTCAATAAATGATTTTTATTGATGCACTAGGTTAGTCTGATCACGCCAGGAATCAATTTAAGCTTCGCAGTTTAATTCGCCAGCTTTTTGGCTAAAGCGGTGATTTTCGCGGTAGTCTACAGGACAATCTATAACAGCAGGTACGTCCTGGGCAAGGGCTTCTTTAAGTATGGGGATTAAGTCTGTCGCAGATTCGACTCTGTAACCTTTTAAACCCATGCTTTCGGCTAGTTTGACAAAATCAGGATTACCAAAATGGACGAAAGATGAGTTACCTTTACCAAATTGATTTTCTTGTT
>PWQB01000608.1 GCA_003556955.1 Nostocaceae cyanobacterium CSSed10_463m | reverse complement strand
CTGTTGCGGGAATACGACCAGGCACGGGATTATTATCAACAAGCCCTGGATATAAATATCGAATTTGGCGATCGCTATGACTGTGCTAGGACTTACGCAACATTAGGATTGCTGGCACAAGCAGAAGAGAATTACACAGACGCTAAAGCTAATTTGCAGACAGCATTAGAGATATATGTTGAGTATCAGGACGAATATATGGCTACAGTGACGCAGAAAAATTTAGAAAGTTTATCAAAGTAGATGGGGATATGGGCGATCAATCGGGTTTATTTCATAGTTTTTTATTCCTTTTGCAGAATTTCCGTAATTTTTTCCACCGAAAGAGGTCTGTAGAAGAAAAAACCCTGGACATCCTCACAGTTAATAGATGCCAAAAAATCCAGTTCTTCTTGCTTTTCTACACCTTCGGCGGTTAATCTCAATCCTAGACTTCTCCCCAAACTCACGATCGCTGTGACAATGTGAGCCACTTTTTCGTTATTCGTTAACTCTTGGATAAAAGACTTATCAATTTTCAAATTATGAAACGGTAACAGTTGTAGGCGCGAGAGCGAAGAATGACCAGTACCAAAGTCATCAATGGAAAGTTTAACACCCATCTGCTCTAAACGCTGCAACACACTTCTGGTAAAGTCTAAATCTTCAATGGCTGTAGTTTCTGTAATTTCTAATTCTAAAAAGTTGGGGTCTAAACCTGTTTCTGCTAAAATTTTAGCTACAGTCTCCACTAGTTTAGGTTGGCGGAACTGTTTAGGAGATAAATTCACAGCAATAGTTAGGGGGGGTAATCCCTGTTGTTGCCAAGCTTTATTCTGCATACAGGCCGTCCGTAACACCCATTCACCAATGGGAATAATTAATCCACTCGTCTCAGCCAAGGGAATGAAGACACTGGGGGCGATTAGTCCCATGTCAGGGTGCTGCCAACGTAACAAAGCCTCTGTGCCAGTAATCTTCTTAGTGAGAATATTTACTCTCGGCTGATAATATATTGTTAATTCTTGCCGTTCTAGGGCATAGCGTAAACTCTTTTCTAAACTCAGCAGTTCAGGATTTTTGATATCTAGGGTATTAGTGTAGAACTGGTAGTTATTTCTGCCCTTATCCTTGGCATAATACAAGGCAGTATCTGCGTGTTTGATTAAAGTTTCCGCATCATAACTGTGTTCATCCAATATGGCAATGCCAATGCTGGCACTCACATAAAGTTCGTGTCCATCTAGATAAAATACACCCTCTAAGGATTTTAACATTCTCTGTGCTACCTGAGACACTTCTTCCAGATACTTGACGTGGGGTAGAAGAATGGTAAATTCATCACCTCCCCAACGGGCAACAGTATCACCGCCTCTGAGAAAGTTTTCCAATCTTTTTGCTACATCTTGTAACAATCGATCTCCCAGAGTGTGACCTAGAGTGTCATTAATCACCTTAAACCGATCCAAGTCCAGAAACATCACAGCTAAACTTTCCTGATTGCGAATCGCATTTGGTATGGCTTTGTCAAGTAGTTCAGCGAATAACAGCCGATTGGGTAATCCTGTCAGGAGATCATGAAGAGCCTGAAAGCGGATTTTACTTTCTACCTGCTGACGCTGCCAAGCACCACTAATACTAGCCGCCATTGTCAACAGTGTAGTTTCTTCATGCTGTGACCACAGACGCTCTGTGAAACAATCTACCAAGCCCAGATAACCCCAAAAATTTTCCTCTAACCGCAGGGGTACAAGCAGCAGAGATTTTATCCTGTCTCTAGAAAGTAATTTTTGCTCATCTGGAGGAAATTCTCTTGTTAGTCCCTGAATAGGTTTTCCACTAGAGAGAACAGCATACCAACGTTCTAAACCGCTAGATTGATAGATTTGATTCTGCCAATTTTGCAAAGAAGACCCAGTATTGATATTTGTCCATTCAAACTGGAGGCTAACCGCCATTTCCCCTGTGATCGGATGAGGATGATTACTAAAGATATAGACGCGATCTACCTTGGCTGCTACCCCCAGTACAGTTAAAGCTTTGTCAATGGCGATCGCATAATTCATTTCTACTAGTAAATAATTAGCAGCTTTCGCTACCGCCTGTAACAAGCGATCGCGCTGTTGCAGTTCAGCCTCAGCTTGTTTTTGCTCAGTAATATCCCTAGCAATAAAAGTTCTAATTAAATTACTTTCTGGTAAGAAATGTACAGATTGTTCAAAAATTTTCTGATCAACTTGCACCTCACGCACAAAAGGATTTTGCTGGCAATTATTCACTGCATCTAGTAATCCTGTCAACATCGGATGCTGTTGTCCGATTTTCTTGAGTTGGGGAAACTCCAAAGATGCAGCCGGATTGAGATAAGTGACTCTCCCCTCTAAATCAATTTCAATAATCGGATTGGGTATCAGTTCCGGGAAAGACGCTAGGCGAGCTAAGGCTGTATCATTGGCATCTTCTGAGTCAGGATCAATGACTAAAGTTTGCAAATGATTCACAGAATTAACTTGCTTTGACAGGAATTCTGACAGATCCTCAGTGTCAGAAAAAGCCAACAAATCTGTTTCTGAAAGGTTAGCAACAGCATAATATTTAGCCTGGGCTTGATGATTACCAAATGTAATCACATCTCCATGTTTGAGGTTATGAGATAAGCATTTAGTTCCATTGACTAATAAGCCATTACTACTACCCTTGCCTGTGAAGTTACCATCTATAATCCGAAAGCAGTATTGGTCAGTGTCTGGAATCGTTACCCGTAATAAAATCGCGTGTTGTCTGGATACGGATGGAGAACGGAGGACAATAGAATTTCCACGATGCCGTCCCAGAGAATAAGTAGCCTCGTAAAGGGGGATTGTCTGCTGTCCTTCCAGGTCTTGGACAACCAACAGATGGCGTATTTGTTCCCACTTATTTTCTGGCATTGCTCATCCTTAAGTTTTTATATCTGAGATTTTTTTCGGAAAAAACACGAGTGAAATTAATTGGATTTTTCAGTCTTTAATTCTTAAAAAACTTCTGGGATCAGGGGTTAATACTAATTACCCATCAGATTCCGCGACTGAATTTTTTAGTAACAGGATGCAAATTTAACAATTGCTTAAACATCCAACTTAAATTAAATGCTGCCATTAATACATGGTATATTGACTGAATTATGAACGTGAGCGAAGTAATTCTTAAGTTAAACTAACTTTCTCATATTAATACCACTGCTATATTCAGGGTTAAATTAAACTACTATAGGAATCCGGTTTGCTTTATGTTCGCGTAGCGTGGCGTAAAGCCTGACGGCATAGCTGCGCTTAGAGCCATATTTACTCATAGAGGTAGGGAACAGGGAAGAAGGAATCAAGGTATAGGTCGTTTTGTCTGGCTTACGCCACGCAAGCTATCAAAATTCAAATAGGAGTCCTATATCAGGTAAGGAGTAACTGTTGTTTCGGGGGAAAACTACCTCACTTGTTCTAAGAGCAACTGCAAAACTTGACTACCTCGCGTAGTGGCTGACTAAGTATCTCCTAGCTATTTTACTCACAGTACTTTGCCATCTTTCCATGTTCATATCTTCAACCACTGCGAGAAAAAAACACCGCAGCTAGCACAATTAAACCTAACAACGCTAAAGGTATCCAAAGATTAGGTAAATTCGATAAATTCATCATCCAATTCTTCTCACAGCCCTGATCAGTAATAAACCCTTTATACAACAAACCTCACGGAGAATATATCATGACATCTCCAGAAACGGTGATTTGGTTACAAGAACGGACACCTTTAGGAATTCTCTCACCTACGGTACTAAATGCGATCGCTCAAGTCATTGAGTTAAAATTTTTCCCCACCAACAGTAAATTAGTTAGTGAAGGAACTTCCCCAAAAGAGCTTTACATTCTGCAACAAGGGCAACTGGAAAGCAAAACCAGTAATAAAAATAACCCGGCTTTAGCTTGTGGTTTTCTCCCTGGCGCAATTGTTCAACTTAAAGAATTGCTTTTAGATGAGTTAACCCCCAGTACAATTACCACTGTAACCGAATGCCAATTATGGGTCATGTCTGCTGCTAATTTTCGCTCATTAGTCGCCCAATACCCAGAAATTGCTCAAGCCTTTTCCCGTTTATTAGCTCAAGAATTGGCTCAAGTCACATCTGCACTAGGTTATGAACAAGAACGAGCTGTAGCTTTACGACCATATTTAGTTACCAAAGCCCAACGCGGAATCGTGGGTACAAGTCGCTATGCGGTGCGTCTACGAGAGCAAATTAGACAAGCCGCCAGCAAAGGCCAGTCTGTGGAAATTTTTGGGGAACCAGGTTTAGAAAAAGACAATATAGCCGCCCTGATACACTATGGTTCATCCAAAAGGCGAGAAGCGATTATCAAGGTTAATTGTGGGATTCTCCAAACCAGTGGTATGGATTTATTTGGTCGGGCTGGTGGCAAGCCGGGATTGTTAGAATGGCTGGGAGAAGGCACGATTGTTTTTAACAACATTCAAGAATTACCACCAGAATTATTACCTGCTGTCACACAGTTGCTAAAAACAGGCCAATATACTCCCGTGACTCGTTCTGGAGAACCACCGGAAAAACCTCGCCCCTGTCAAGCCCGTGTAATTATTATTTCCGAAAAAACACAATCAGAGATTGAACGGCACATTGCTCAAAAAATTAAAGTCCCACCGCTCAGGGTCAGGAAAACAGATATTCAAGCTCAGGTAGAATATTATACTAGTCTTTATATTCGGGGCAAGGGTCTTTCTAAACCGAAAATCACCCCAGAAGCATTACGTCGCTTACAGTCTTATGATTTTCCTGGTAATGTCAAAGAATTAAAGAATCTTGTGGAACGGGCGATTGTCCAGGTAGGAGATGGACGCGAGTTAACAGAAGAAATATTTTGGTCAGCCCAAACTCAGAAAAAGCAATTGCGTCTGAATCTTTTGAATGCTTATCCTGGGTTACGAAAATTTCTGCGGAGTCCTTGGTGGCCAGATCGAATTAATTATGGTTTTACTTTCGCCGCTTTTGCTGTGATGATCGCCATTTTATTTATGGGACCGCAAACACGCGATCGCAATTTCATTTTAAATTTCTTTTGGGCTTGGTGGTGGCCGTTTTTTCTGTTCCTCT
>PWQB01000790.1 GCA_003556955.1 Nostocaceae cyanobacterium CSSed10_463m | reverse complement strand
TACTTTCCAAGCCGCGAAGATCGCCAGTGTGTTGATTAAGCCGGTTAACAATAGTAAGGGCATTGATAGACCATCAACACCAACCGACCAATTTAGACCTAATTGTGGAACCCAAGCATAGTTTTCTACAAGTTGCAGGGTGGGGTTTTGAAAGTCGTAGCTATGCCAAAAGGCGTAAATTATCAGAGCAAAGTCAGCGATCGCAACTCCTAGACCATACCAGCGAACGCTTTTTCCTTCTTTATCTGGGATTAAAGGGATGGCTAGGGCTGCCACCAGTGGGAATAAAATTATGGCTGATAGCCAGGGAAATTCAATAGCATTCATTACTTCTGACAATCGTTTTACCTTTTTGGTTATGATTTCATTATATGAAGGAATATGTACTTTTGTAAACGTTATTTATCCCTAATATTCGCTTTTTGAGAAAATCTTAGGAATAAATACTCACTCATTCCTGTCAAAACCATTCTAGTTGTAAACTTTTGCAACGTCAATACAAAATATAATAAAAAAGGTGGCTTAAGCCACCTTTTTAGGTTAAAATGCATTATTTTCGACAGATACGGACAATTTCAGACAATTCGATTCACAATTGTCCAGACTTCACCATCCGAGCGCACATAAGGAACTGAGATGGTTTTGAAGCCTGTAATAAAAGGCTTGTAGTAGACTTGCCAATACATGGGACTTAAATAATCAGCACAAGATTTAAGCAGACGGATTTCCATAGCTAGTTCTGCCGCCAGTTGATTAATACGTTCAGCATGAACCTGAGCTACTTCTCTAGCTGCTTCTAACTCTTGTTCTTGGGTAAGTTGTTTGGATGTTTTTTCCCAATGTTCTAATTTAGCTTGTTTTTGTTGTAGTTGGATTTGTAATGCGGCGATCGCATCGTCTATTCCCTTGAGTTCTACAGATAATTGGGGATTTTCTCTGGCCTGGCGGCGACAAGCTTCCACCATTGCGGAAGGTGAATCACTCTTGGCGGATAAGACATTATTAATAGTCAGCGTCGCTCGTTCTTGCTGGAGCGCCTGAATTTGTGAGTTGAGGGTGGTGATTTCTGTATGAATTGGGTCAATCATTACGGTTTATCCTTGGTAGCTTGCACCTTGGGTATCCAGAGAAAGCGATCGCACTGTGGCTGTAATTCCTGTTGATTGCCAAGCTGATAACATAGCTGCTTCTACAGCCTGGGAATGTAACTGATCTACTAAAGCTAACAGTGTCGGCCCTGCACCACTAATTACCATGCCATAAGCACCAGCTTTCATTGCAGCTGCATTCACAGCATCGTAACCAGGAATCAAAGCTTGGCGATATGGTTGATGCAACTTATCTTGTAAAGCTGTGCTTAACCATTCTCCCTTACCTGTTTGCAAACCGCGCAACAATAACCCCAAATGTGCTGTGTTAAAAATGGCATCTGCACGACTGACTTGGGTGGGTAAAACTTGTCGGGCTTCACTGGTGGAAAGTTCAAAATCTGGAATAGCTACCACCGGGACAATATCTTCATCCCAAGGAATATCGCAAATCTCCCAATTATCGGCACTGGTAGCAGCGAGACGACATCCCCCCAAGAGGGCTGGAACTACATTATCAGGATGTCCTTCCATTGCGATCGCTAATTCCATCACCTGTAACTGAGTCAAAGGCGCACCCGCTAATTGATTCGCACCCACTAAACCGCCGACAATGGCTGTCGCTGAACTACCCAAACCTCTGGCTAAGGGTACACCAAGCTGAATTTCCATTTTTACCGATGGCGGTGTTTGTCCTATATATTGATATAACTTGACAAAAGCCTGATACAGCAGATTACTTTCATCAGTTTGCACCTTTTCAGCTTCTGCACCTGTGACATCAATAATTAATCCACCCTCATCTAAGGCAGTGAATTTAAACTTGTTGTACAGCGTTAAAGCTGCACCGATACAGTCAAAACCAGGCCCCAAGTTAGCTGTAGTGGCGGGAACGGTAACAGTGATACTAGAAATAACAGACATCTGCAAATACTCTCCAATCATCAACCAGCATCTCATGTTAAGGGTTGATTTGCTCAAGAGTTTGAAACCCTTGTAGAGACGTTCCGGCGGAACGTCTCTACTCGAAGTGAGCGATCGCGTTGAGAAAATCTGGATGATTTGCAGTCCTTGAGGGTTAAGATGATTAAGACAAATGAGCGCTTTTGACACATCTTTAACTATTGCGCTCATCTAGGAACATCTTTCATGCGCCGAGATTCCATATTTTATCAACTATTTCAACAATCCCCGACTTTATTATTTGAACTATTGACAAATCCGCCAGCAAATGCACAGGCATATCGCTTTGATTCGGTAGCTGTCAAAGAACCTAAATTTGAAATTGATGGGGTATTTTTACCACCAGAAAATGAAAGTCCGGGTGTGGTGTATTTCTGTGAAGTGCAATTTCAGAAAGACGAAAAACTTTATGAGCGAGTCTTTGCCGAATCCTCATTATATTTCTACCGCAACAGTGATAGATTTAGCGATTGGCAAGCAGTGATAATTTACCCATCACGCAGTATTGAACAAAGTAATATTTATCCTCATCGCGGTTTCCTGAACGGTAATCAGGTGCATCGAGTGTATTTGGATGAATTGGGAGATATTCGTCAATTACCTTTATGGGTAGCATTAATGGTATTAACCACTGTAGACTCAGAACAAGCACCCTCTGAGGCTAAGTATTTACTTGAACGTTCTGCTTGTGAGGAAGCAGAAACCGCAAGTAGCGCCATAATTGAATTAGTTACCACAATCATGGTTTACAAGTTTGAAAAATTAAGCCGCAGGGAGGTTGAAGCGATGCTAGGAATAACACTCAAAGAAACGCGAGTTTACAGGGAAATCAAGGAAGAAGGTCGGGAAGAAGGTCGGGAAGAAGGATTACAAAGAGAAAGATCGCTCATTCTGCGCCAACTAACTCGACGAGTGGGAGAATTACCTCAAGATGTGCGTCAGCGTGTTGAAACTCTCTCTTTAGAACAATTAGAAAATCTGGGGGAAGCCTTGCTTGATTTTAGCAGTATGGCTGATTTGCAGTCGTGGTTAGACTAGGCCGCAAGGCGGAAGTCAAAAGGCTTGTTCTATAGGCTTTTGATTTATCTCCGCCGTGCTGTACTAGTCTATTGATGGTTAGAAGTTCTCGAAGTTAGCGATCGCATTCTTCATTTTATCCACTACCTCATCCACAGGGATAGCTCCCAACTCTCCAGAAGCACGGGTACGGATACTCAAGCTGTTGGATTCCACTTCTTTGGCTCCGATCACCGCCATGACTGGGATTTTTTGCTTCTCTGCATTGCGGATAAGTTTACCCAAGCGATCGCCACTGGTATCGACTTCTGCACGGATACCCTCAGCCACCATTTTTGCGGCAACGGCTTTGGTAAAATCTAACTGAGCTTCACCCACTGGTAACAATCTCGCTTGCACAGGTGCTAACCATAAAGGAAAATCACCAGCGTACTCTTCAATCAAAATCCCAATTAGCCGTTCTAGAGAACCAAAAGGCGCACGGTGAATCATCACTGGACGTTGGCGGGAACCATCTTCAGATACATATTCCAAATCAAAGCGTTCTGGTAAGTTGTAATCTACCTGAACAGTTCCTAATTGCCATTCCCGTTCTAAGGCATCACTAAAGATAAAATCTAGTTTGGGGCCATAAAACGCCGCTTCCCCAATCCCCTCAAAATAATTCATTCCCAACTTTTCCACAGCGCGGCGAATTGCACCTTCGGCTTTATCCCAAACTTCATTAGAACCGATATACTTATCACTGGCTGGGTCGCGGAAACTAAGTCTAGCTTTAAAATTCTTCAATTGCAGACTCTTAAACACCGACAGAATCAAATCCACCACGTTGAGAAATTCACTGTCTAACTGTTCGGGAGTGACAAACAAGTGGGAATCATCCACAGTAAAACCGCGCACTCTGGTTAAACCACCCAATTCTCCTGATTGTTCGTAGCGGTAAACAGTACCAAATTCAGCTAATCTAATGGGTAATTCCCGATAAGAACGTAACTCACTCTTGTATATTTGGATATGAAAGGGGCAATTCATCGGCTTGAGGACAAAACCCTGCTCTAAAGCTGCGGCTTCCTCATCATCTGACATCAAAGGAAACATATCTTCCTTATACTTTTGCCAGTGTCCAGAAGTTTTAAATAAATCAACTCTTGCAATGTGCGGTGTAACTACAGGTAAATAACCCCGCTTTAGCTGTTCCTTCTTGAGGAAATCTTCTAACACACTCCGTAACAAAGTACCTTTGGGAGTCCACAAAGGTAAACCCGGCCCCACTTGTTCAGAAAATATAAATAATCCCAGTTCCTTACCGAGTTTACGGTGGTCTCTTCGTAACGCTTCTTCTTTGCGCCGCTTATATTCAGCCAGTTGTTCTGGACTTTCCCACGCAGTCGCATAGATGCGTTGTAACTGCGCCTTGGTTTCATCCCCACGCCAATAAGCACCGGCGACACTTTCTAATTCAATCGCTTTGGGGTTTAATTGGCTGGTGTTTTCTACGTGAGGTCCGGCGCACAAATCCCACCATTCATTGCCCAGATGGTAAATTGTGATCGGTTCTTGTTTAATATCTCCCAGAATTTCGAGTTTGTAAGGTTCTTGAATTTCTGAGATTCTTTTTTCGGCTTCTCCTCGGCTGACTTCTTCCCGAATAACAGGTAATTTGCGATTAATAATCTTCACCATCTCTTTCTTGATGGCTTTCAAATCATTTTCGCTAAATGGTTCGGGACTATCGAAGTCGTAATAAAAACCATTTTCAATCCAGGGACCGATTGTAACTTGCGCTTTAGGAAACAGCTTTTGTACCGCCATTGCCATTACGTGGGAAGCTGTGTGGCGAATCTGCTTTAATGTTTCCGATTCGCTGTACGAGGTAAATAAATTTTTTCGGATTGTTCTGATGGACTGAGAGTTGAATTTGGCGACATCGGTTGCTGAACCATTAGCGAAGTGATTGCAAAAAGATAATTTTAATAGTTGAAGCTGTGAAAAATCTACTCAGGGAGAAGAGGCAAGGGAGCAGGCTTGCCCTGAGCGCAGTCGAAGGGGGGCAGGG
>PWQB01000107.1 GCA_003556955.1 Nostocaceae cyanobacterium CSSed10_463m | reverse complement strand
GCGATCGCAGGTAAGGTTTGTTGTGCTAATTTATCCAAACTGGCCTTAACAGGACGGGTAGTAAAACCAATACTTTCCGCCGCAGTTGTTAAACCTCGTAGTGATGCACCTGTGCGATTAATATTAGCTAAATCCCGCAGTCTATTGACGCTTAAACGCTTACCCCAATAGCGGCTAATCATTACCAAGCAAGCGGCTCCACAGTCAGCAGCGCTTTGTTGTTCATAGAACGGATACCGCTTGGTTAATCGTCCCCACCAATGCCCAGCTTTGACTGTAGGGCTGGGAAAATAGGCTTTTCTTTGCTTCTTTTTCGGTTCTGGGTCTGGTAGTGGTAACTGTCTGACTAAACTGGGGGGAATTACTGTTACAGGTGTATTTGGTATAACATCTGGCTGTTCCTGTGATAATTCGGCTAATTGCGGCCAGTATTCTAATGCCAGTGGCCAATGAGCGTTTTTCAGGCTGTAAACCTTTGTGGGTTGAGTCGCCTGCCAATTTTCCTGCTGGGGATATACGTAGATGTTTCCCGGTGTTAATCTGCTCCCATCTGTGTGCTGTAGTTCTCCCTGATGCAATAGCCAGAGTTTGGTATCTTGGAATAAGCTGACTGGGAGTGAGTCACCCTCAACGGTGTGGCGCTCAAATAAAGCCAAAGCTCTGAGTATTTCTTCTACAGACCCATTGTGAGGAACTAGGGAGGTTTGGCAACATAATAACAGTAAATCCCACAGTTCGGCACGTTGTTTGAGGCGATCGCGAATACTCGGATGTTTGCGAATTACCTCTTGTAAAGATGCTTGCGGAAAATAAGCTAGTTTTAATTTCACAGAAGCTCTAGCCACATAAGGGCTAAATTGTTCTTCTGTAAATAAGGTCAGTTCGCCAAATGATGCTCCTGTTGTCAAGGTGGTAATTAAGTTATTGGAGCTATCTAAAAGTCTGACTTTACCCCCCAGGACGATATATATGCCATTAGGTGCGTTTGCTGCTTGCCAAAATTGCTTTGCTACTGGTGGTTCAACAATTTCCACCCCAATCAAACATCTTTCAATTTCTCTATCTGATAACGGCTCACCCAAGCTTTGGATAAGTTGTTGCGCTAAGTATTCCGGGGAAAACGCTGATGCCATTTCCTGACCTCCAAGACAAAATTATTTATTGGTCTGAATGAGATTTAATGACCAATTGAAATTAGGTTCGGAGTTAGATTTCAAGTCACCAATTGTAATCCCAGTATCCATTCCGCTTCGCTCAGGACAAGCCTTGCTTTGGTCAATTTCTGATGGCTGGGAACTTTTTCTTTTGGTGGACAGTCCCATTTGTTTAAGTAGGCGATTAATGTGGCGATCGCTAATTTGGATATTAAATTCGTTGGCTAAATGTTTGCTCAACCATTGGGCTGTCCAATAGGTAAACGCATAACCATAATCACGAGGACTATGGCTAACCAATTCTCTCAACCGAGCCAGATATTGATCATTAACAATTTTCGGTCTACCGATTGGTCGCTCATTCCATTTGTGTGCTAAACCTGCTTCAGCTAAACCAATCCAATAACGAGCCATTTCCTGAGAACAACCAATGATTTCACAGATTTGGCTTTGAGATTTACCCACATCAGCTAATAACATAATTTCAATGCGTCGCCGATATTCTGGCTGTAAATCACCTTGTAAGCTTTTCAGCAAAGCTTTCCTTTGAAACGATGTTAAAAATTTACCTTCTTGAAAGTTTTGGATGTTGTAGTTTTCCAAAGTTTCGCTTTGACTAAGAGAGTGTGACATATTTATTACCGGTTGTCATTTACTGAAAATGTGGGCAATTTTATCTGTTACAGCTATCTGAAACCTCAATTAATTAGGTTTCATAACTGCAAGATTAATTAGCCTTTTCCAGCTAATTAAGTATTTACTTGATGTCGGTATAATGCTTGGTAATTTCCCTCTAGTTTCGTGACGAAATTGAGGGTATATACCCGTGTTATCTTGGCTTTTTATCCTCAAAGTTTCACCATGCTAATTGATTGTGTACTGAATGAGAGGTGTTATCAAAAAGCGGTTGATACATCACGGAATTTTGCTATTTTTCCCAGTCAACACATTCTTAGTTAAAAGCTGCGCTCTTGTGGTGTGAGCGATTGCTTGCGTGGCGTAGCCAGAGATAGTTAGTAAGTAGTAGTAAGCAAACCTGACAAAATATGAAGCAAGCATAGCTGTTGTCTAATTTAATAAACAGCAATTTCTGGTAAGACACCTAAAACCAGTAAAGGACTCACTGGCTAACCCCAATAACTTGATAAACTTCCCTTTTAAATCTGGTCTAGTTTTGCTTGATCCTCATAGGGAAGTGATTTAGAGTCTGTTTGTGACTCCTATTTTGAGGCTGATGCTGATAGCTTGTGTGGCGTAGCCATACTCAGCGATTCAGGTTTATAAGTCAACCTCAAAATATTTGAACTGGTGATGTTTCGATTACCAAAAATGTGGTTGAAACGTGTCCCATTAAAAAATGGAACTTAGAGGCAGCTAAGGTCAGGTTATGAATAAAAATCTACTTCCTAGACTAGCCTAAGACTAGCTAATATCTCATCAGCAGATTTCGATAAATTTGAAATGATCACAGAAAAAAAATCAACGAAAAAGCGACAGTTTTTCACTCGGTTGTCTTAACCTACTGTTATCCTTTTAGAAATTTTTCTACATCTAGTCAAGGGTTTTTAGAAAAAAGTCGAAATCTTTACTCAATATTGATTATATCTTTATTTAAAATTAATAATTAATTTTGTCTAGATTATATAGACATATTTATGATATTTTGTCTTACGTAAATCTGAGAGCTTAAATTTTACTTACTCTATCTCTAATAGATGAGTAATATGATCACAAAAATTAAGTTTTTTTATCCAAAAAATAATACTAAAGAATAAATAATGGCTTTGCATCTATCTTTAGCAAGATAAAAATATAGATGTAGATCCTGAGTCAAGAAACCAAAAAAAACTGGAAGCTCGAAATCAGTAGCTTCCAGGTATTTACTGTGTAAATTATCAACTTATTAAGCAGAAATAATCCTAGTTGGGAGAAAAAGGATTATGATATGGGAAAAAAGCGTAAGAGCTATAAAATCTATCAGCCATAACCATGATTTCAACGTTGCTTTTTCTGTTTCCACTGCTGTTTTAGGTACAAATAATACCAAATTCAGTCAAGAAGCTCTATTTAGTTTCTCCACGTCTAGAGACTCAATAGCAAGCATTAAGGTTTAAAATAGCGGGGAGACGCTACTCTAAATTTTTTTGGCTCAAACTTCTTGGGAAAAAGAACCACCAATAGCAACGCTTCATCTTCAGTTTTGGTTGAGGAGTTATTTACTCCCTCAGATACTGACTACTTCAGCAACAGCAATCAGTTGGATATGATTCATTATCAGATATTCATTGATTAATGTTTGATGTTTTTAACTGATTTTTAAATTACATCACCTCTCCTTTAGTAGTTATCTCTAATTTATCTGATTGTTGGGGATAATATTTGCCATTTTGGCAGATATTATTGATTAATTTTGCTGTGATCAACTAAGATTAGTTACACGCCTAAAATCATTTTTCATCATACACCAACCAGTGTATAAAAAATTTGACTCTATCCCCAGTTTTAGGAATAGAGCCGTGTATTGTTAAAATTTGATGGAGTAAACTAATTATCTACACTACCACCACGAATTTCATTTGTTTGCTTTCCTACTACTTCCAGATAAGTAAAGTCTTTGATTTTACTCAAACAACTAGCTGAAGAATTGTTATGAGACTTATGATTCATAGATGGTTGAGCAGCTTTCATATTTTTACTATGTTGTTGCTGCGTTCTGTTAACTTGAGTATTATCTTTCAATAATCGATTGTAAGTGCGATAAGGAATGTAATGTAAAGGATTGTAACCAACTATGCGTAGCATTAAAACACAGGCCCAGGAATACTTACCGGCAAGAATCGCTTCTACTATTTGATCGAATTGTTGAGGATTAACGGCTTGATTAAAGTTGCTACTAATTCCAGGAATATTTTGATTCATAGTGTTAGTTATCCTTGATAATACTAATCTAGGTTCGTTGTTTTTTGGTGTAAAACTCAACTTGCATTTACTGGTGGCAAATGCGGCAGACTATTGAGGGAAAAGATTAAAAATTCTCGTAAGAGGCACACCTAAATATTAATTTTTAGTAAATTCTTTTTTATGGTTGCAACCACACTGATAGCGGTTGAAATCATCTGAGAGGCTAAATAGGAGTAAAAATAGAAATCATAAAGTTTCATTTCTCAACTGATCCTTTTTCTTTGAGGTTACGACTGCATTTTGTCTGATGCTTATTTCCATAAGCCGACTTTTAATTAAAAGTCTATTTGCTGCTTGATAATGCTAGCAGTAGAGACAGTTTTTACCCTGATTGAATCTTTCAAATCTGAATTTAATTGGTTTTCCCTGATAAGGTTTTATATATTTTTTCGCTCTGGCGTTGGGCGCATTTTGGTGAAAAGACTAGTTGATTCTTTAAAAGAAAAGAACCATTTGCCTGAGAAGATTCAAAAGGCTTTTAGCAATTATACTACTGTTTACTGTTAATGTCATCTCTGATTTTAGGATATATCTGATTAGATTGCTCGGCTGTTTTCATGTCTACTTATTTATCGCGTAAGCTTATTTTATGCTATTTAGTTACTAATCAGTGAGGGGGTCAAACCCCTCGATTGGAATGCATTTGAGACTTGTTTATTTATCAACGTCCTCAAAAATTTACCACTAAATAGATTAATAAACAACTGACAATTAAAAGAATATAAATAATATCAAAAAGCTGCAAATATCAAGTTTAACTCTTTTTATTAATAATCTTTATTATTTAGGTTGAGAGAATTTTTTCATGCTTTGCTAACGAAGTATTTGCTATAATTGGCTTTGAGCTAGAGTTTATCCACAATAAATTAATAAATATTCTTATTTAGTTGGGAAGCGGTTAGCAAGTTAGTGCCAAGAATAATTTGTAATTATTCAGGCTTTATGGTATTATTTGCTCAATTTTCAAGTGTTCTGAATGCCGACAATAAAACATCCATTGGAGGATGTCTGAAAAGGATGATATAGGACTCCTATT
>PWQB01000125.1 GCA_003556955.1 Nostocaceae cyanobacterium CSSed10_463m | reverse complement strand
TGACATTTTTTCAAGAAAACTTTCCCGAAATTGGTCAGATAATGACAACAGAAGACGCGCAAGGATTTCTTGACAGACCAATTGCCAAAATTTTAACAGTTCGCTGTAGCCATTATCATCAAAGTGACAATGTGCTAATTATGGGAGATGCAGCCCATGCGGTATCTTCTTCCATTGGTCAAGGTTGTAACGCAGCACTAGAAGATGTGACAATTTTTGATCATCTTTTAGATGAATATCATGATAACTTAGCTGATGCTTTACCAGAATTTACTATGCGCCGTCAACCAGATGGTTACGCTTTAGTAGAATTAGGAGATTATGCTTTCCCCACATCTACATGATTATTTATTGAATTTATTTTAAGAGAATATTTTGCTAAATCTATGCACAAAATCTTGCCGAAAGTTTTCCCATATTCACTCATTGATTTAATATTTGAAACCACAACTCCCTACTCAGAAATTTTGAACATATATCAAAACTGGATAACCAAAGTCAAAAAATCTAAACAGGAATCCTCTACTACTTAATAGAAAATTAGACATCATTCATTTACTGCATATCTTCTTTCTTGGTGTCCTTTGCGCCTAAAGCCCTGGGGGCATACGCTGCGCGAAGGCGGTTGGTTCCTCCAATATAGGTTTTACATAGTAAAAATGCTGAATTTATGCTTAACACAGTAGCAATTATTGGTGGTGGGCTGGGTGGTTTAACCGTAGCCCAAGCATTGCGTCAACAGGGAATTAATGCCCAAGTCTACGAAAAAGCCCGTGCTTTGCGTCCAGTCGGCGCTGGTTTAAGTCTTGTACCCAATGGTTTACATAGTCTTGAAGCAATTACACCTGGTATAACTGAACTATTAAAAGCTGCCGGTAGCCAAACTCAAACCTTAAAACTGCACAAAAGCAACGGCGAATTAATTGGACAAAAATCAGTCACACTCCTGGAGAAATACGGACAACCAATGTTACAAATCAGGTGGTCACGTCTCCAAGAAATCCTCGCCTCCCAACTACCATCTGAAGCCATCCACCTTGACCATAGGTGCATTGATTTTCAGCAAAATGATCAAAAAGTAGAAATTTACTTTGAAGGCGGAAAAACAGTAGAGGCAGATTTATTAATTGGGGCTGATGGATTAAACTCCATAGTTAGGCAGATATTGATTGCAGACGGAGAACCTGATTATGCTGGTCGGATGTCTTGGCGAGCTGTGATTAAATACAGTCACTCCAAACTGCTTCCTCATCAAGTCATGTCCATGACAGCACCGGATGGGAAAATTTTTGGCTTCTTCGACTTAGGTAGCGGCTATGTATTTTGGAGTGCAGCTTCCCTATGTCCAGAGGGAAAAATTGCTGAAACTCCTGCTGAAGTTAAATCTCGTATCCAACAAAAATTTTCAGGTTGGGCAGAACCAGTACAGGAAATATTAGCAGCAACCAACGCCGAAGACATTGTAGAACGCCCCATTTGTGACAGACCACCGTTAGAAAACTGGAGTCAAGGCAGAGTTACACTGTTAGGGGATGCTGCCCATCCGATGGTTCCATTATTAGGACAGGGAGCTAATACAGCCTTTGAAGATGCTTGGGAACTAGCCCAATGTCTCAGTCATACGCCCAACATTTCCGCAGCCCTAGCTAATTACGAAAAAAGTCGTAAGCCCCGCACCCAAATTATACAGATGCGGAATGCAGTCGGTGCAAAGCGTGCTTATAAACCTGATAGCGAGACATATTTGGCAAAAATGATGCAGCAAGCCTCAGTCAGTGATGCTGAATTTGAAGAGTGGCTCTACAAATATCATCCCTCTGTGCTAAATTACTCCTAATAAATACCGAAGAAAGCCTTAATTCTCCGTGTCCTCTGTGCCTCTGTGGTTCGTTTAACTCATGACTAATCAAACAACACCAAATCAACCAGGTCTAATTTTAGCACCCGGAAAACAAGGCTGGTGGGACTCCGAGAGAGTTTCAGCACCCCAAGTCATGCGCTGTCCTGATGGAACCTGGAAAATGTGGTACTACGGTCGAGATGCTGCTTTTGACCGCCAAATTAACTTACCCACCGGGCGCTGTGGTTTAGCCATTTCCCCCGACGGAGTGAATTGGGAACGAGTCAAAGGTTCACTAAGAATGGGGTCTGTATTGGAACCTCACCCAGATACTCATCGGTTTGATTCTGCCCATGTTGGTGTGAGTAATGTCAACTTTCACGATGGTCTTTACTGGATGTGGTACTTTGGGGGCAACCATGAAGTTGTAAACATGGGAAAATATGCCGCTAAAGGCTTACAGATGCGCCCTGGTGGTGCTGTTTCCCGTGATGGTATCAATTGGGTACGCTTAGAAGGTGCTTACCAAGGGGCAATTCTCGATACAGGTAAAGACGGTGAATTTGATGCTCTGTTTTGTGCTTGGCCCCAAGTTTTGCGTGATGATGATGGCAGTTGGAAATTATACTACCATACCCTCAACCCAGAAAAAGGTTTTTTAGTCGGTTTAGCAGTATCAACTGATGGTTTACATTGGGAAAAAGTCGGTCAAATTTTAGGAGCAGGGGAGCCAGGAAGCTTTGATGAAAGAGGAATTGGGACTCGTCATGTCCTAAAAATCAACGGACAATACTTCATGTTTTATGAGGGTGTAAACAACAGTGGTTATCACTCCATTGGTTTAGCAATTTCCGATGATGGTATTCATTGGCAAAAAGATACAGATGTCCCCGTATTTTCCCACGCTGAAAAAGGTTCTGGTTATTGGGATGCAAGGGCAGTAGGTACGCCCTGTGTAGTACCAATGGATGATGGTAGTTTGCGGATGTATTACATCGGCGCTAATGAAGGCGGTCACGATGAGCTATCATCACAGCATCAAATTGGTTTAGCAGTCAGTGCGGGAACTAATTTTCGCCAATGGTATCGCTGGGGTGAATAATTGAGAAAATTATCAGGTATGGGTTAAAGAACTGGGGACACCTCCCAAAAAAGTGAAGCATCCCCACAAACTTATTGCCAAAGATAGATGAGGATAAACAAAACAATCCAGATGACATCTACAAAGTGCCAGAATAAAGAAGTGGCATTTACGCCAAAGTAACCGGAATCGTAGTTACCAGGAATGAAAGAACGGACTAAAATAATTGACTGCAACAGAATACCGGTGAAAACGTGCAAACCGTGAAATCCAGTTAGCAGGTAAAACATTCCACCAAATACCCCGGAGGTGAAACCAAATTCTAGGTTACTCCATTCAATGGCTTGTCCTATTAAAAAGTAGCTACCCATTGCCATTGTAGCTGCGAGATATACGCGAAATCCCTTTAAATTGTGCTTGTGTAGGGCGCGTTCTGCTAGGTAAATAACGAAGCTACTGGAAACCAGAATGACTGTGTTGATTGCAGGTTCTCTAATTTCTAGTCCGGAAACTCCCTCTGGTAGCCAGTTAGAAGTTGTGGTTTTGTAGACGATATAGCCGGCGAAGAAACTCAGGAAGATGACGCTTTCAGAGAGGAGGAACACGATGAAGCCAAACATTTTGTTGCCTTCTTCGTCGTGTTCGTGTTCGTGTTCTAGTCCTGTGTGATGGTGAGGTAATTGCAACTCTTCTGAGTTAATGGAACTGTCCATTGAGGGAAATTCTCCTTTTTTTAAACGCAGAGGAACGCTAAGGGAGGCGCAAAGGTGCGCGGAGGTTTATTCTGCGTTTTTTAGTGCAGGGTTGTTGGCTGTTAAGGGTTCTGTTTTGCCGTAGCCGTAGGGTTCGGAGATGATGATGGGAATTTGTTCAAAGTTTTCCACTGGAGGAGGTGAGGAAACCATCCACTCTAGTCCTATGGCTCTCCAAGGATTATCGGGGGCTTTTTCGCCTTGCATCCAGGAAATTACCATGTTGAAAATGAAGGGTAGGGTGGACATTCCTAAGAGGAATGCGCCTAAGCTAGCGATGATGTTCCAAAATTCGTATTCTGGAGAGTAGGAGGAAACTCTGCGTAACATTCCTTGCAACCCTAATGGGTGCATGGGCAGAAAGTTGAGGTTGGTGCCAATGAATGTTAACCAAAAGTGCAGTTTACCCCAGCCTTCGTAGTACATTTTGCCGGTCATTTTGGGGAACCAGTGGTAAATGGCTGCATATAAGCCCATTGTCACTGTGCCAAAGAGAACGTAGTGAAAGTGACCAACGACAAAGTAAGTGTTATTAACGTGTACGTCTACAGGTACTGAGGATAGCATAATCCCTGTGATACCTGCGAAGACGAACATAATTAAAGCACCGAGGGAAAACAGCATGGCTGTGTCTAGCCGCAGTTTACCGCCCCAAATGGTGGCTACCCAAGCGAATACTTTAATGCCTGTGGGTACGGATACAAACATGGTGGTGAGCATGAATATCAACCGCATCCAGCCAGGTGTACCACTGACGTACATATGGTGTACCCAAACAATACCACTGACTACGGCAATTAACATTGAGGAAATGGCAACTACTTTGTAGCCAAACAATGGTTTGCGGGCGTAGACAGGGAAGATTTCTGAGAATATACCAAAGATGGGCAGAATGATCACGTAAACGGCTGGGTGGGAGTAAAACCAGAAGTAATGCTGAAACATAACTGGGTTACCCCCGTGGCTGGGGTTGAAAAAGGCAGTACCAGCTGTCAGGTCTAGTAGTAGCATGACTGCACCGGCTGTGAGTGCAGGTAGTCCAAATAATTGGATAATTTGGGCGCTAAATACTGCCCAGACAAATAAAGGCATCCGAAAGAAGCCCATACCAGGGGCGCGCATTTTTACAATGGTGGTGACAAAGTTAACTGCCCCCATAATTGAAGATACGCCGGATATGGCTACTGCTAGTAACCACAGCACTTGACCATTAATTAAGTTACCTGTGGGGTTTTGCAGACTCACTGGTGGGTAAGACCACCAACCAGCTTGGGCGGGACCACCAGGGACTAAGAAACTGGCCATTAACAGTGTTCCGACTACCGGCACCATCCAAAAGGCAACGGCGTTGAGGCGGGGAAATGCCATATCTCGCGCCCCAATCATGAGGGGTACAAGATAGTTAGCAAAGCCCACTAGGGAAGGAAATGTCCACAAAAACAGCATGACAGTGCCGTGCATGGTGAACATTCCGTTATA
>PWQB01000261.1 GCA_003556955.1 Nostocaceae cyanobacterium CSSed10_463m | reverse complement strand
CTCCAAGACGAAGATCCCAAATATCCATTATTAGAATTAGCGCATAAAATCAGCAGTCAACTGAGTGTAATTCGGCGCTTAATCAAAGCACAAACTAAAGGCACTCGTACCAGTGAAAAACGCCACGACCCTTATAAACCTGAGAAAGTAGCTACAACTATCACCCAAGAACGTAAAATACAGGGTCACAAAGGTAAAAGTGATGAAGATGAACAATTGCCAAAAGCAGAACGAAAACAAGTTATTAAAGAAACTTTAAAAGCAGAGGGAGTGACTGAAGTACAAGCGGAATTATTAGCAGCAACAACTGTAGATGATGGTTTAAAATATACCTTTGCCCAATCTCCCCTTGATAGTTCCGCTTTCTTCTCTGTAAAATCGAGAGGAGGAGCGATTATTGTGACCTTAAATACTAATCATCCGGCTTATGCAAATTTAGTAGAAATATTAGAAATGGATGTAGATAAAGCCGATATTGAGACTTTACGGACTCGGTTGATTAACTCCTTAGATGGTTTAAAATTACTATTAATGGCATGGGCGAGATATGAAGATGAATTAGATGGTAAACGCAAAGAAAACGCCCAAGATACTCGCGTTGATTGGGGGAGAGTTGCCAGAAGGTTTTTAGAGAATGAGTTATGATGAAAACTCACGCAGAGGCGCAGAGGCGCAGAGAGTTTGGAGAGATTTTATAATAATTCTCTGCGTACCTCCGCGTTCCCTTTGCGTACCTTTGCGTTAAAAAAAAATGACTAGACAAGAAACGATAATTTATCTGGATTATCATGCAACTACTCCCGTTGATTTGAGAGTAGCTGAAAAAGTCATGTATTATATGACTACTGCTTTTGGTAATGCCAATAGTGTAGATCATATATATGGAGATGAAGCCGCAAAAGTTGTTAAACAAGCCCGTCAACAAATAGCGGAATTAATCAATGCTTCACCCAAAGAAATTATTTTTACGTCTGGTGCAACAGAAAGCATTAATTTAGCCATTCAAGGTTATGTTTCCCAACAGCATCACCCATGCAAAATCATTGTTTCCCCAGTTGAACACAAGGCGGTTTTAGATACCTGTGCAGCTTTAGCGAAAAAAAACTTAGTGGAAATTGTTTGGTTAAAGGTTAATCAACAAGCTCAAATTGATTTAGAATATCTGGAAAAAGTCTGCTCTGAGGGTGCTTCTCTGCTGTGTGTGATGTCTGCTAATAATGAAGTGGGTACAATTTATCCTACTGCAAAAATTGGGGCGATCGCATCTTCCTACAATATTCCTTTTCTCTGTGACGCTTCCCAAGCAGTCGGTAAAATTCCTCTCAACTTTCAAGACTGGGGTATTACCTATCTAGCTATTTCTGGACATAAACTTTATGCGCCCAAAGGCGTTGGTGCATTAGTCGTCAAAAAAGGTGAACACCTGCAACCTATTGTATATGGTGGTGGACATCAACAGGGAATCAGATCAGGTACACTCAATGTCCCCGGAATCGCTGGTTTAGGTGAAGCTTGTCACTGGAGACGGTTGGAGATGGAAGAAGATGAACAGGCGATCGCACTTATGCGAAATCAACTGCAAAACTTGCTACAATCACAAATACCTGATTTAGTAATTAACGGAGACTTAAACAACCGTTTATCAGGTAACTTACATATTTCTATCCCGAATATTCCTAATAGTGCAATTATTGCGAGAGTTCGCCATCAATTAGCTATTTCCACAGGTGCGGCTTGTTCTTCCGGTATTGTTGCACCCTCTCACGTTTTACAAGCGATGAATCTTGCAGAAAATCTGATTGAAGGAGCGTTAAGAATTGGTATTGGTAAATTTACAACCAAAGCCGAAATAGAAAAAACATCCTCTCTGATTATAAATGCAGTCAATAAAATTCAGCAACTTCTCTAAATTTCAGTCAACTCCAAACCTCAGTTAAATCCAACACAAACCCAGGTAAAATATCTTCCCCTGATAAACTAACAGGATGATCTAAAACTTCCACATTTCTACCAGGACGATAAATTTCCACTTGTTGATTTTTGCGGTCAATCAACCAACCCAAACCAGCACCATTTTCTATATATTCTCTCATCTTTGCTTGCAACTTTTCTAAAGAGTCCGTTTTAGAACGTAATTCCAGCACAAAATCCGGACAAATTGGTGCAAAGGTTTCTTGCTGTTCTAAAGTCAGAGCATCCCATCTTTGTTTACCTACCCAAGCGGCATCAGGAGAGCGATTAGCACCATTAGGAAGGCGAAAACCTGTTGAAGAATCAAAAGCTTCCCCTAATTTAGTTTGACGGTTCCACAGCCACACTTGTCCAGCGATATCCAAGTTTCTTTTTCCGGTATCACTGCCCGTTGGTGGCATAATAATTAATTCCCCCGTAGCAGTTCTTTCTAATTGTAAATCTCGGTTAGCCAGTGCCAAATCAACGAATTGCTCATGGGAAACTTGAAGTGTTAATGTATTTGGGATATTGACAGCAATAGCCGGGGTTAAGTTAGGTTGTGTCATTATTCCATCCTGAAACTGTTGCTTGTGAAGATGGTTGCACCCAAATCTTCTAGTTACCTTCAGAATAACAACGAAACTTGAGCTATGGGTATCTGGAAAACCTCTCTCCAAACCTCTCTCCTGCAAGGAGAGAGGCTTTGAATTCTCCCCATTCCCTTGTAGGGAAGGGGGTTGGGGGGTTAGGTTTCCAAGTCTAATGATGATGATGGTGATGGTGACTTCCCGCCAATTGGGGATTAACCGCCATAGCTTCCTGATTCATTAACTCTGCAATATGAGCATTTGCCCATTCGGCCGCCATTTCCAAAAATTCTGGATTGTCGTTAACACAAGCCATTTGCACATAATTCACATCGGAATGCTTTTTCGCTAAAGCATGAATGATGTGATGTACATCTAATAAAGTTTCGTGGTTTTCTGTCGCAAAGCCAATGGGCATAAAGATGATGGCTTTTGCACCCAATTGAATTAAGTTAGTAGCAGCTTGTTCAGCATTGGGTAATGTCCATTCAATTAAAGGTGTATCGTGGTTCAGCCAACCCACGGAAATTAAAGGATAGCGGTGAATTAACTTATCCCGGACTAAATCATATAGTGCCTGACTTTCGGTAATTCCAGAGGTGAATCCTTTGGCTTTGTGGGGACAGCCATGATTCATCAACACAATACCAATTTGAGAAGCTAGGTAAGTCGTGCTGAAGTCGGCGGAAATCTTTTCCTCAACTAATTTAGCCATCAAATCAATGTAGGCTGGTTCGTTATAGAAGGAGGGGATGTAACGCTGTGCTTTTAGCCAATGTTCTTCTCCATCAGGAATCTCAGCTAAAGCATTGTTAACTTGCTCAACGGCAATGCCACTGGTAAAGATGGAATCAACGACTAGTAAGGGGTAAATCAAGATTTTCTCAAAGCCTTGGTTTTTAATTTCTGCTAAAACCTGATCCGGTAGGTAGGGCGCACAGAAGTTAAAGGCTTTGAAAACTTGGATGCGATCGCCCCATTTGGCTTGTAAGTTCTTTTCTATACCAGCGCGTTGCTGTTCAAAGATGGCATTGTGTGGGGAAATAAAATCATGGTGTGTGTGTCCCCATTCATGACGATCAAATAACGCCAATAGCTTTGCTAAAGGGGGATAAATCCAGGTTGGTACTGGTGCGAATTTTGCAGTCAGTAGATTTAAAGCCTGTTCGTTATAGTTAGCAAAATCTTCATAACTTTCGACTTCACCGTAGCCCATCAGTAAGACGGCAACTCTGTCTTTACCTGATAACTGCTCGTGGATGTGTTGCTGTTTTTCTGGGGTGGCAACCACAATGATTTCCTCAATATAAATCCATATAAACCAGAGTTGAGAGCTAATTAGGTTAGGGAATAACTTTATTGCTCTGTTAACTCGTAGTTTATTATCCCATCCAGGGGGATAGGGTCGTTACGAAATTAACAATAATATATCAAAAGGCATACTGGGGTTATTACTTGCTACTGAGTATTAAAAAATCATTTTTGTAGTAATCTGGATTTGATATATGAATTTATGTCAGAGGTAGATTTTCAGATATCCTAAAGACAAGATTGAGTAATTGAATGAATTTATGTTGGGAATTTGTTTACTTTAAATTACTGTTAACCATGTTTGATTAAATACGAAACTTGTTATAGATAGCTAAAAACCTGTTATTACCTAAAAATAATGAGTATAATTATTTGCCCTGGAATGCATGAGCCAGCACTAACCAAAAACTTTATATCAGAATGCCTATCTCCAGGTTTTAATAGCTTAAATGCCAAAGAATGGAGTGAAATCCTGATTTTCCCTGGTGAAAGTTTATTAACTTTATCGTCACTTCATATTTTGCAATTTTTAAGCG
This sequence comes from Nostocaceae cyanobacterium CSSed10_463m, assembly GCA_003556955.1. Next base: position 768 of record PWQB01000261.1, on the reverse strand, counting down.
ATCGCTTGCAGAATGAGCTAAAATCGCCCATGATCTTCATTAGCTTTAGTGCAGGCGTAGTAGGTGCAATCGGTGCAGCCTGTTCCTGGCAACTTTTAGGAGGTAATGTCAAAGCCTTTATTGCTATAGATGGTTGGGGAGTACCACTAGCGGGAAACTTTCCGATACATCGCATCAGTCATGATTATTTCACCCATTGGAGTTCGTCCTGCTTGGGTGGTGGACATGATAATTTTTACGCAGAACCAGCCGTTGAGCATTTATCAATATGGCGATCGCCTCAAACAGTAAAAGGTTGGTGGGTAGATCGATCAGTAAAAGTTTCTCAACCTCCAGTTCCCTTGACTGCAACCGAGTTCTTGCATTTACTACTAAAACGTTATAAACACAATTAATCCGGAAAACAGCATCATTAAGCAGGATTAAACAATTGCAAATTAAGCAATTCCAAATTATGAACATCAGAAGATGAGGAGGATCAGAGAAAATATTAATTTGCTGATTCCCTACTCCTGTACGGGCGGGGTTATGAAAAATTTCGACGGTTCACAGACTCTTTGCTTAAACTCGCCCCTACTTATTCCCTACTCCCTAATCCCCAGGATCTAAATGTTTCCCACTGAACCAGCTGCTGTCAATAACGAATTTAGCGCCCTGCTAAAAAATCGTGGCTTTATGCTCCTGTGGATTGGGCAGATGTTGTCCCAGTTGGGAGATAAAATTTTCTTTGTGTTAATGGTTGCTCTACTGGAGAATTATCAACCACCT